>NZ_JBEYTW010000089.1:0-36252 GCF_040643275.1 Spirillospora sp. NPDC047418 | reverse complement strand
GGCGTGTTGTTGTTATGAGCGGCTCATAACAACAACACGCCGCAGATCAACGAGGGGGAGGGCGCGGCTGGGCGGGTTATTTGAAGCGGACTTCGGCGGACATCGGGCGGTGGTCGGAGGTCGTGGTGCGGTCGGCGGGGACGCTGCAGGAGACGGCGGCCGACTTGGTGATGAAGAGGTAGTCGGTCTTCTCGACGGCGGTGCCCCGCCAGTCCTGCCGGGTGTTCGCGCCCGTGCGGGACGTCCCCGTCTGGTCGCACTCGTCGTAGGCGGCGTAGAGCGGGTCGAGGGCGGGGCTGTCCGGGCCGGCGGCGAAGTCGCCGCCGAGGAGGACGCGGCCGGTCCCGGCGAGCGTCGCGAGCGCGCGGGCCTCCTTCTGCCGCCACTCGTCGCCCTCGGCCTGGCTGAGCTGGGTGACGCACACCCGCGTGGCCCAGGACGGGACCTCGCCGCACAGCGCGATACGGCTCCGGCCGGGCGGCGCCGGGAGCTTGGCCTGGCGGGTCGCGGTCAGCGGCGCCTCGGTGCCGAGCGCGACGCCGGCCCGGCCCTGGCCCTGCGCGCAGGACGAGCCGTCGGGGGACGCGGCGAACGCCCACGTCCACGCCCCCATGCTCTTCTTGAACGTGCGCACGTGCCCTTCGCAGACCTCCTGCAGCAGGACGGCGTTCGTCTTGACCTTGCGTCCGCCGACCTCGGTGGCGTGCATCCGCTGGACGATCTGCTTGGTGAGCTTCGCCGGCGCGGCACCGGACGGGCAGCCGGACCCGCCGCACACGTTCCAGGTGACCGCGTTGATCGTCACGGCGGGCGGGGGTTCGGCGGCGCCGTCGGCGTGGGCGGGGCCGCCGCTGCCCGGCAGGCCCTCGATACTCGCGCCGGCGGCGGCGATGGTGACGACCGCGGCGGCGGCGCAGACCGAGAGGAGCGGAATCAGGGCGCGGGGGGATCGCACACATTCTCCAGAATGAGGCTACTGCGGGGGGTGATGTCGGAATCTCACCACATCAAGATCGCATCCGCCACCGGTTCGCACGACCGCGCGGTCACTCATGATCCGACGATCTTCCGCCGCGGCCCAGACTAGAGGGGCCGGCGGATGCCTCCGCCGGGCCCCTGCCCGCTCTCCGGCCCGCTCGCCGACGCGCTCGCCGGCCCGCTCGCGGCGCGCTAGTCGAGCAGCGCGCCGACCGTGCCGGCCCCGACCGTCCGGCCGCCCTCGCGGATCGCGAAGCCGAGCCCCTCGGTCATCGCGACCGGCCGGCCCAGCTCGACGGCCATCTCGACGGTGTCGCCGGGCATGGCCATGCCGCCGTCGCCGCCGAGGTCGATGCCGCCGACCACGTCCGTCGTCCGGAAGTGGAACTGCGGCCGGTAACCGTGGAAGAACGGCCTGGACCGTCCGCCCTCGGCGGCCGTCAGCACCCGGACTCGCGCCCGGAACCGCGTGTGCGGCCGGATCGCGCCCGGCGCGCTCACCACCTGCCCGCGCCGCACCTGGTCGCGCTTGACGCCGCGCAGCAGCATGGCCGTGTTGTCACCGGCCTCCGCGTGGTCCATGGCCTGCCCGAAGGTCTCCAGCCCGGTCGCGACGGAGCCGAACGACTCGCCGAGCCCGACGACCTGCACCGCGTCCCCGAGCCGGATCGCGCCCTGCGCCACGACCCCGGTCACGACGGTGCCGCGCCCGGTGATCGTCAGGACGCTCTCGACCGGCATGAGGAACGGCTTGTCCAGCACCCTTCGCGGGACGGGCACGTAGCCGTCGATCGCGTCGAGCAGGTCGCCGATCCGGGCCGTCCAGTACGGGTCGCCCTCCAGCGCCCGCAGCCCGGACACCCGCACGATCGGCACCTCGTCGCCGGGGAACCCGTACTCCGACAGCAGCTCCCTGACCTCCAGCTCGACCAGGTCGAGCAGTTCGGTGTCGTCGACCATGTCGGCCTTGTTCAGCGCCACCACGATGTGCTCGACGCCGACCTGCCGCGCGAGGACGATGTGCTCCCGCGTCTGCGGCATGGCCCCGTCCTGCGCGGACACGACGAGCACGGCCCCGTCCACCTGCGCGGCACCCGAGATCATGTTCTTCACGTAGTCGGCGTGACCCGGCATGTCGACATGGGCGTAGTGCCTGGTCGCGGTCGCGTACTGGACGTGCGCGACGTTGATCGTAATGCCCCGGTCGCGCTCCTCGGGGGCGCGGTCGATGCGGTCGAACGGCACGGCGGACGCGAGCCCGCGCTCGGCGAGCACCTTCGTGATCGCCGCGGTCAGCGTCGTCTTGCCGTGGTCGACGTGCCCCATCGTCCCGATGTTGATGTGGGGCTTGTCGCGCTCGTAGAGCTGCTTGGCCATCGGCCCTGTCCTCACTGGTGGATCCGGTGAGAACCCATGCTCGAAACCACCCCCCTCCGCTGGTTCTCCGGAAGGTGGGACGGAGAGGGGTCAGCGTCGCAGGCCGCCGAAGACTGCGCAGAAGGCAGCCGGCACCGCGCTCAGCGGGGCGATGCCCGCGAGCGTCCTGGTGCCGGCTGCGAAGAACATGCTCCGGACATTACGGGCGGCTCCCCAGGAAGTCGACCGATTTTCCGCACTGTTCGCCGAGCGTTACGCGGGCCTCCGCAACAGCAGCAAGCCGGCGGCGGCGCCGGCGAACTGGAAGGCGGCGATCGCCAGGACCAGCCCGACGGGCCCGATGGCGTCCGCGGCGACGGCGGTCAGCGCGGCGCCCACCGCGGACGCGCCGATCTTGAGGCTGCCCGCCGTCGTGTTGACCTGGCCGAGCCGGTCGGGCGGCGACTCGCGCTGCCGGAGCATCAGCGTGGCCGCGAACACCGGACCCTCCGCGATCCCGGCCGCCACGAACGCCGCCGTCGCCCACGGCAGCGACGGCGCCACGGCGAGCGCGGCGAGCGCCGCCCCGAACGCGACCAGCCCGGCGAGCATGACCGGCTCGGCGTGCTTCGGGGTCAGCCACCGGCTGGACGCCAGCGACCCGATCAGCGACCCGACCGCCAGCGCGACGAGCAGCCGCCCGCCCGCGCTCGGCGCGGCCCCGATGTGCTCGGCGAGCAGCACCGCCGTCACCGCGACGCCGCCGAACCCCGTCCAGGCGAGCGTCGTGGCCACCGTCAGCGCCCGCAGCACCCGCCCCTCGGCCAGCACGACGAGTCCGCCCGTGATCACCGAGAGCAGCCCGCCGGCCTTGCGCGTCTCCGCGTCGGCCGCCCGGGCGGACGAGGCCATCTCGGCCGTGCTGCCCGCGTCCGCCCCGGCGACGCCGACCGCGCCCGCCGGCTGCGGCCCCCGGTCGGAAAGCTCTGGGACGTCCGGGCCCGGGAAGGGGAGCAGCGGCAGTGTCAGCAGGCCCAGCACCCCGACGGCGACCACCGCCGTACCCGCGTACTCGCCACCGGCCAGCGCGGCCAGGCCCGCCGCCAGGCCGGGGCCCGCGATGCCCGCGAGGTTGTAGCTGGACGCCTCCAGCCCATAGGCGCGCGAAAGCCGTCCGGCCGGGACGAACCGGGGCAGCAGGCTGGTCAGCGCGACGACGATCGGCTCGGTGCACCCGATCACGGCCGCCGCGCACAGCGCGAGGAAGATCGGCGAGCTGCCCGCCATCACCAGCAACAGCGCGGTCGCTACGGCGTAGCAGGCGGCGAGGGCGACGGCGATGGAACGCGGACGCCCTGCCCGGTCCAGGGCGTTGCCGATGATCGGCCCGCTCAGCACGTACGGCAGCGTCATGGCGGTCTGCAGGTAGCCGGCGGTGGCCGCGTGCCCCGTCCGCGCCTGGACGGTCAGGACCAGCGCCGTCGCGACGCCCTCCGCCGACACCCGCAGCATCGTCGCCGACGTGAGGTGAAGCGGCAGCGCCGCGCTCCGTCCGATCACGCTCGCATGCTGGCACATGCCTAAACTGCGAGAGTGACGGCAGCGAAGGCAGTGCACGAGCACCGGGTCACCAGCGAGGTCGGACGGCTGCGGACCGTTCTGCTGCACCGTCCGGGCGCGGAACTGAAACGCCTCACCCCGCGCAACAGCGACAAGCTGCTGTTCGACGCGATCCCGTGGGCCGGCCGCGCCCAGGAGGAGCACGACGCGTTCGCGGAGGCCCTGCGCTCGCGCGGCGTCGAGGTCCTCTACCTGACCGAGCTGCTGCAGGACGCCCTGGAGTACGAGCCGGCCCGCGCCCAGGCGATCGCCGACGCCACCGTCGACCTGCGCCTCGGCGACCAGCTCCGCCGCATCGTCGAGGACTGCCTGCGCGACCTCGACCCCGAGAACCTCACCCAGACCCTGATCGGCGGTCTCGCTCACGAGGAGCTGAAGTCCGGACACGGCCTGGTCTACCGCCTGATGGACACGCTCGACTTCATCATCGACCCCCTTCCCGGCCTGCTGTTCACCCGTGACAACAGCACCTGGATCGGCGACCGCGTAGCGGTGACGAGCCTCGCGATGGAAGCCCGCCGCCGCGAGTCGGCCCTGACCGCCCTGGTCTACGCCCACCACCCGCGCTTCGCCGCCGTGGAACCGGTGTACTCGCCGTCCCTGGAACATGTGGAGGGGGGCGACGTCCTCCTGCTCTCCCCGGGCGTGATCGCCATAGGAACGGGCGAGCGCACCACCCCCGCCGGCGTAGAACGTCTGGCCCGGCAGGTCTTCAAGGCGAACCTGGCGCACACCGTCCTGGCAGTGCCCATCGCTCAGGAACGAGCGACCATGCACCTGGACACGGTCTGCACCATGGTCGACGTGGACACCGTCGTGATGTACCCACCGGTCGCGCACTCCCTGATGGCCCACAAGGTCACCCTCACCAATGGCGACCTGCGCGTATCAGAGCCGCGCCCCTTCCTGGAAGCCGCCGCCGAGGCAATGCAACTCGACCGCCTGAAAGTCATCGACACCGGCTTGGACCCGGTGACCGCCGAACGCGAACAATGGGACGACGGCAACAACACCCTCGCCGTTGCGCCCCGCCTATGCGTCGCCTACGAACGCAACATGGAGACGAATGCCCAGCTGGAGGCATCGGGCATCGAAGTGATCCGGATCAGCGGCAGCGAACTGGGCACCGGCCGAGGCGGGCCGCGCTGCATGTCCTGCCCCACCCTCCGCGACGACATCTGACGTCGAGCAGGCAGGGCGGCAGGAAAGAATTAAAGAGCTCGGGCGGTGTCGACGGGGGCACGACAGCGCCCGAGCTTGGAGAGGACCATACAAGGTAGGGCGGGGTTCCTTCCAGGCGGGGTCCTCCTATGCCGGATATGCCCTACTTGGAGCCGTTCTATTCGTGGTTCCGTTGTAGAAATCTTGGTCCGGCTCGTCCAGGAGGTCCGGGAAGTCGGCCAGATCGGGGACCGCGTGCATCCCCACCGGGTCGGACATCCCGTTCCCGCTCGCCGACTCGGGCGCCCGCACGACGGCCCAGACCGTGGTGGAGTCGTCGTCGTGGCGTACTCCCCAGCCGTCGGACAGGGCCTCGACGATGCCGAGTCCGCGCCCGCCGAGCGAGGACAGCGTCCCCGGGCCGCGCCGGGGCTCGGTCATTGCGCCGCCGTCGCTGACCTCGAGTTCGAGGACGTCGCCGCGGCGCAGCCAGCAGACCCTGACCTGGCCGGACGGCAGCGGCCGCGCGTGCCGCAGGGCGTTGCTGATGAGCTCGCTCAGGATGACGCTGGCATCGTCCACGACGGTCTCGTACACCCCCGAGTCGGCCAGTTCCGAGCTGAGGCGCTTCCGGGCGACCGCGACACTGGACGGTGCGTGTGGCAGCAGTACGACGCTCGACGCTCTCACCTCCCCGTGGTTCCGCTTACTCGGACGAGTCCCGCCGTCGTCGCTCTTCCAGTACGACCGAAATGCCCTGATGTTCGCGCCCGGAAACCCGGACGATTCACCACATCACCTGCACAACGAGTCACCGGCCGTCCGGTCACGGTGATCACCCCCGGAACGGAATCTCGTCACCAACGGCAACCATCAAAGGATCTATCCAGCCAACGGCGGACTTACTCCTCGCGCGCGCGTTTCGTCCATCACACCCCGCGGTCACCGTACTTTCTCGCACCAGCCCAGGTTGCCACCCGTCGAGACCGCTGAACGCCCAGGTCACACCGGTCTCACCCGGCCGTCCGGGAGGGAGTGTCGTCACGGTGAGTAACCAAAACCGGTCATCAGGCGCCGCGCAGCACGAGGCGCATGCAGGTTCCGTCGCCCGCACGCGCACCACCTGCGGGTCCGCGGCCGCCCGCGGCGGCGAGCAGGGCGCTCGGGCCGCCGCTGGCCCGTTCCATTTCGGGTAGTTCGCGGCTTACCGGTACTTTGCGTGATTGCGTGTGACTTCTCTCACGTTCGGCCGGATGAGCTGAGATTCTCCCGCCCTGTGCCTCCGTCAGCCGCTTGACGATGTAGAGACCGAGCCCGATTCCACCGAAGCGGCGGCGGTCGCCGGCATCGCCCTGGACGAACCGCTCGAAGATCCGCTCATGGTCGCCGGGCGGGATGCCGATGCCCTCGTCCACGACCGTGACGACGATATCGGAGCCCTCGCAGCGGGCGCGGACGCTGACCGTCCCGCCGTCCGGGGAGTACTTGAACGCGTTCTCCAGCAGCTGCCCGAGGACGATGTCGGTCGCCATCGCGTCCCCCTGGCACGGCGGCAGGCCGGGCTCGATCTCCAGCTCCACGCGGTGCAGCGGCGACAGGGACCGGAACCCGCCGACGACGCCCTCCAGCACCCGGGTCAGGTCGAACGACTCGATCGTCACGGCCAGCTCGTCGGCGCCCGCGCGCGAGCCGAGCAGCAGGTGCTCGACCAGGCGGCCGAGGGACTGGGCGCGCTCGGCGATCGTGGCGACGGCGGCGCGGCGGTCGTCGTCGGCCAGCTCGTCCCACCGGTTGACCAGCGTGGACGCGAAGCCCTGCACGACCGTGATCGGGGTGCGCAGCTCGTGGCTGGTCGTCGCCAGGAAGAGATCCTTGGCCTCTTCGAGGGCCTTGGCCTCGGACACGTCGCGGAAGTCGACCACCAGCTCGCCGGTCTCCTCGATCTCGGCGGCCAGCACGTTCAGCCACATCCCGGACTCCCACCGGAACGTGAGCATCTCCCCCAATTCCGGCATGGCGAACGGCAGCGGGCGCCCGATCGCGTCCTCCGGCGGGATGCCGGTGAGGGTGTGCGCGGCCGGGTTCCACTGCCGGACGACCAGGTCGGGATCGAGGACGGCGATGCCGTCGGCGCTGGAGTCGATCACCGCGCGCTCGTGCGCCCGCTGCCGGACGACCTCCGCGTACGCGACGGCGTTCCCGACCGCGACGCCGGCGTGCCCGGCGAGCAGTTCCAGCAGCTCCAGCTCGGTGTGCCCGGCCTTGCTGCCGGAGAACAGCGCGTAGAGCGCCCCGTACGGCCGGTTCTGCAGATAGGACAGCCCGAGTGCGATCGTGTGCAGACCGGGCAGTTCGGACCAGATCAGGTCGCCGAGCCGCTGCTCACCGGTCGCGAGCTTGACGGTCTTGCCCGACCGCAGCAGCTCCCCGACGAGGCTCGGCCGCAGCTCGGCCGACCGCCCGCGCATGTGCTCCGGCAGGCCGGACATGCTGACCAGCCGCAGCCGCTCCCCCTCGATCCGGACGAACCCGCCCGCGTCGGCGCCGGTCAGCTCGATCAGCGCGGTGGTGATCCGGTCGAGGACGACGCCGAGGTCGAGTTCGGCGTTCAGGTCGGCGACGATGTCGTTCAGCCGCCGGACGAGCCGGGCCCGCTCGGTCATGTGGTGCTGGACGATGTCGTCCTCCTCGACCGGGTGGTACACGCCCACCCAGCCGAGCAGCGTCCCGTTCGGGTCCTTCAGCAGGCTCGTGTCGATGCGCACGTCGATGAGGCGGCCGTCCCGGTGGAAGCGGCGGGTCGCGATCGAGATCTGCCCGTTGTCGCCCTCGCCGGCGGGCCGGGTGAGCAACCGCTCCTGAACGGCGTTGTGCTCGGCCTTCAGCTCGTCCGGGACGATCGGCGGGACGCGCCCGATCATCTCCGCGGCGCTCCAGCCGAACATGCGCTCGGCGGCCGGGTTCCACACGGTCACCCGATGCCGCTGGTCAACGGCCACGATGGCGTCGGCGGCGCTCTCGATGACGGCCCGCGCGATCGGATCGTGGACGTGCTGGTACACGCCTGTCATCGTGCCACCGGACTCCGGCACGCCGCCGGGTAACTTGCATCGAAAATTGCCACGTGAACCTTACCTTTTGGTAAGGCTACCGCCTGGTAATCCTGCCGATGAGCAGCGCGGCGACCGCTGCGACCAGGAACGACAGCAGCGAGGCGCTCATCCAGCTCTGCGGGGCGAAGTGCAGCGCGTCCTGGACGTCCCGCCAGAAGCCCGCCCAGCGCTCGACCGTGCCGGGGTTGATCAACTGGTAGACGACGAACCCGACCGCCCAGGCCGCGATCATCCCCCAGCGCGACGGCGCCCGCCGGGACACGTCCCACCCGTCCAGGTCCGCCTTGCCCCCCGTGGCCGGGCGGCGCCGCCGTCCGAGGAAGAAATCGGCCGCCAGAACGCCCAGCATCGGCACGAACACCGAGCCGATCAGGGTCAGGAAGCCCGCGTAGTCGTCGATGTCGAGGGCCAGCGCGAGGACGGTGATGCCCGCGCCGAGCAGCACGCTCAGCACCCGGCGGTCGGCGCGCGGGAAGAGGTTCTGGATCGACACGGCGGTGGAGTAGGTGTCGGCGAACGACTGGTCCGCCTCCCGCAGCACGAAGATCGCGAAGAACACCACGCCGAGCGAGGCGCCGAGGAACGGGTCGAACACCCGACTGGTGTCGCCCGCGACCAGCGCGAGCGCCAGCAGGCCGAGCACGTAGGCGATGATCTGCGTGACCGAGTAGCCGACGGACGCCGCACCGAACGCCGCCCGCTCCGTCCGGGAATGCCGGGTGTAGTCGGCGGCGACCGGAACCCAGGAGATCGACACCGCCAGTGCCGCGTCCGCGCCGATCCAGAAGCCGCCCCACGACCCCTCCGTGAGGTCGGGCAGCGGCTGCCGGACGAGCTCCACGTAGAAGTAGACGAGCGCGATCGCCACCGCCACCGTCACATACCGGCGCAGAAGCCGCACGGACCCGAGCGGCCACACCGTCAGCACGGTGGTGATCACTCCGGCGGCGACGACGTACCCCCAGCGGGGCACCCCGTCCCACAGCTCGCGGGCCGCGTCCGCGATGACGATCAGCTCGAACGTCCCCCAGCCGACGAGCTGCGCGATGTTCAGGATCGTCGGCGCGTACGACAGCCGCGCGCCGAACAGGCCGCGCAGCAGCACCATCGCGGGCTGGCCGGTGCGGGCCCCCGGGACCGCGGCGAGGCCCAGCATCAGCCCGCCGATGATCGTCCCGACGGCCATCGCGACGATGCCCGCCATGATGGAGATGGTCGGTTTGCCGTCACTGTCCGGCGCCAGGACCGTGTAGGCACCGGAGAAGGCCAGCAGGCTGACACCGAGGTTGGCCCAGAACGCGCTCTGGTCCCAGAACCCGAGGACCTTGGGGGCGGGTTCGTCGAGGGTGAAGGGGACCTCGTTGCTCGGCCGCTCGCCCCGAGGGCGCTTCTCGACATCGGACGTCACGGGACACGCTCCCTACGCCGGCATTACCCGGACAGGTTCATGCGGTCGGCGACGCCCTGGAGGCCGCCCTCTCAGCCCGGCTCTTGGCCCGAGCTCCCGCGGTTATCGGTCGGTCCCGATCGTACAACCGCGCGTCATCCACCAAAAGGGACGATCACGCCACATATGGCGGGACGCCGCCGGTGCCCTCCATCGGACGCCCGGCCTCCGCCCAGCTCTTCATCCCGCCGCCGACGTTCTTCGCCAGCCAGCCCGCCTGGTTCAGCGCCACCGTCACCTGCGCGGACCGCTGCCCGGACCGGCAGATCACGAAGACCTCCCGGTCGCGCGGGATCTCCCCGGCGCGGTCGCCGAGCTGCCGCATGGGGATGTGGACCGCCTCGGGCGCGTGGCCCGCGTCCCATTCGTCCTGCTCACGGACGTCCAGCAGATAGCCGCCCTGCGGAACGTCGGCCGCACCGACGGCCGGCACGTCTTCCCCGAAATTCATCACGCCTCCCATGGAACCGCGCAAACCCACCCCGCGTCGAATCACGTATGCGGTATCGGACGCTCCTGTTCGCCGCACCCGGGCTGGCCATGCTCCTGACCCTGGCCGCCTGCGGCGACGAACAGGCCAACGGAAACCCCGCCGAAGCGCCGTCCGGCACGACGTCCGTTCAGCCCTCCGGCACACCCGCCGACTCACTGACCATCACCGTCAGGGCCTCCGCGGAGGCACCCGCCAAGACCTGGACGCTGACCTGCGATCCACCTGGCGGTACCCACCCGAAGGCCGCCGACGCATGCGCGGCCCTGACCAAGGCCACCGACCCCTTCAAACCCGTCCCGAAGGACCAGATGTGCACCAAGATCTACGGCGGCCCTGAGGTCGCCACGGTCAAGGGCACCTGGCAGACCAAGGACATCGACACCAAGTTCACCCGCCAGGACGGCTGCCAGCTCCACCGCTGGACCGAGGTGGCCCCCGTCTTCGGCACCGTCCCCAAGGTCCGCTGACCAAGCCCTCCCCGTTCGGGCTCGGTCACCCGAGGTCAGGCCCCGGCACCCGCCGGGGCCTGACGCTCCCGCTCAGCCGACCCGGGCGGACCAGCCCCGTCTCGTAGGTCAGGACGACGAGCTGCGCGCGGTCGCGGACCCCGAGTTTGGCCAGGATGCGGCTCACATGGGTCTTGACGGTGGCCGGCGACACCACCAGCCGTCCGGCGATCTCCTCGTTGGACAGCCCCTCGGCCACCAGCGCCAGGATCTGGTGCTCGCGGGCGGTGAGCGTACCCAGTTCCGCGGCCGCCGGCGGAGGGGCGATCCGGGACGCGAACTCGCTGAACAGCCGCCGCGTCACCCTGGGCGCCAGCAGCGCGTCCCCGCGGGCGAGGGCCCGCACGCCCATGATCAGCTCCATCGGTTCGGTGTCCTTCACCAGGAAACCGCTGGCACCCGCCTCGATCGCCCCGTAGACGTAGTCGTCGAACTCGTAGGACGTCAGGATCATCACCCGGACGTCCTCCAGCCGCGGATCGCCGGTGATGCGGCGGGTGGCCTCGATCCCGTCGAGGACCGGCATCTGGACGTCCATGAGGATCACGTCGGGACGGAACTCCACGGCCTGGCGCACGGCCTTCTCGCCGTCCCCGCACTCGGCGACGACCTCCATGTCGTCCGCATCCTCAAGGAGCGCCCGGAAGCCCGCCCGCACCAGGACCTGGTCGTCCGCCAGCGCCACGCGGATCACGCCGTCTTCTCTTCCACGCAGCGGGCCGGCCTCGTCACGCCCCGACCGTAACGACGCAGGGCGGCCGCGTAACCCTCTCTACGCAGTATCCGAGAAGTACTGCCGCCGTAGTAGCCGCCGGCGCCACCGCCTACTCGGCGGTGCTCACAGCCAGCCGCCGAGGCCGCGGCGCCGGCGAACATCTGCGACAGGAACTCGCCGTAGCCCGTCGCCCGTGCCCGAGGGCAAGACGCGCATGGCAGCCGCACGAAGTGTCTGTTCATGTCGTCCGGGAAGGGGGCCGGTATGACGGGGGACGATCTGCGAAGCGTGGTCAAGGGACGGGTCTGGCGGCCGGATGATGACGGGTTCGATGCGGCGCGCAGGGCCTGGAATCTGGCGGTCGAGCAGCCGGTGGCGGCCGTGGTGGAGGCCGCGGACGCCGAGGACGTGGCCGCGCTCGTCCGCTACGCACAACGGTCGGGCCTCACAGTGACCGCCCAGGCCAGCGGTCATGACGCATCGGGCGACGTCGAGGGCACGATCCTGCTGCGCACCACACTGCTGGACGACGTGCGGGTGCGTGCGTCCGAACGGGTGGCTCAGGTAGGCGCGGGGGTGAACTGGGGGCAGGTGCTGTCGGAGGCCGGGCCCCATGGCCTGACCGGGCTGGCAGGCAGCTCGCCGGTGGTCAACGTGACCGGCTACACGCTGGGCGGGGGCCTGTCCTGGTTCGGACGCAAATACGGCTGGGCCGCCGACAGTGTGCGCGCCTTCGACATCGTCGACGCCGACGGAGACCAGCACCGGGTGACCGAGGCGTCCGATGCCGAGTTGTTCTGGGGGCTGAGGGGCGGCGGAGGCGACTTCGCCCTGGTGACGTCACTGGAGTTCGATCTGCACCCGGCGCCCCACCTGTACGGCGGGAGGGTCATCTGGCCGGACGCGCGCGGCGGCGAGGTGTTCGAGCTCTTCCGCGAGATCACCGACAAGGCGCCACCTGAGCTGACCGTCTGGTTCGGCCGGTTCGGGTTCCCCGGGGCCCCGCCCATGGTGGCACTGGACATGACCTACCTGGGCGACCCGGACGAGGGCGCCGCGCTCGTGCGCGGCCTCGCCGGGATCGACGGCGTGATCGGCGACAATCGCGGGCTCGTGGCGGTGGCCGACCTGGGCGACGTCGCCGGCGAGCCGACCACCCCGACCGCCGGGTTGACCCGCACGGAGCTGCTGACGCACCTCGACGAAGCCCTGGTCACCGAGCCGATCGACCCGCTGATCTCCATCCAGATCCGGCACCTGGCCGGTGCGCTGGCCCAGCCCAGCCCCGGCGCGAGCGGAGCGCTGGCCGAGCCGTACCTACTCCTGATGACCGGCGTCGGCCCCGACCCGGACCTCGCACACGCCACCCGCACCCGCCAGCGCCACCTCGCCGAACGATTCGCCGGCGCCATAACCGGACGCAAGCCCTACACGCTGCTGACCCCCGACGAGACCGCCGCTGACGCCTTCCCCGAACCGACCCTCACCCGCCTACGCACCCTGAAGCGCTCCCGCGACCCGCACAACGTCCTCCGCGCCAACCACCCCGTCCTCAAGCAGTGACACCACCCACAAGGGCCACCCCTCGCCTGGGGCCTGCCGCACAACTTGCCCAGAATCCCGAGTTACCCGAACCAGGCAAGTAGCAACAGAAGCAAACTTGCCTGGTTCGCCAACTTTCCTCAGAGAGAAAAGTTGCCCGTCCAAGCAAGTTTGCCTGGATGGTGCCAGTGCCAGGTACCGTGCGCGCGTGGACGAGGGCGAGTTCTGGACCATGATCGACGAGTGCCGGGACGGCAGCGGCGGCGATCTCGCGGCGTTGGCCAACTCCCTGGAGCAACGCCTGGCGATGCTTTCCGCCGATGAGTCGGCCGCCTTCTTCGATCGTTGGCAGGCGGTCGGTGACCGGGCACAGCGTCGGTTGGTGTGGGATGCGGCCTGCGTGCTGCTGGGCTGGACGGGTGACGACTCGTTCGCCGATTTCCGGGCATGGCTGATCACTCGCGGTCGTGCGGCATTCGAGGCCGTCGTCGGCGATCCGGACAACCTTGCCGATATCGCGGACGATCTGCAGGCGACCGTCTGGGCCGTGGCCGAGCAGCTTGACGGGGTCGTCGGCTGGGCGGCCTGTGCGGCCAAGGGGGTCGAGCATCCCGCTGACATCCTGCATGATGCCGTGCTGCGAACCGGCCTCGGCGAAGAGCGTCTCGATCTTGATGACGCGGTGGCGGTACGCGCCCGGCTTCCCCGCGTCTGGGAAGCACGTCACCTGGTCTGATTGAGCAAACGGCCCCAGCCGCCTCGACTCCGGACGCGAACTACTCGGCTCCGGCAACTGGATGTGCATCTGGAGAACGTGGTGTTCCGCGCCGGTTGCGAGTCGCCGTGTTCTTCCAATCGTCCCCCATCGGGGGCACACCATCATGGCCGATCATGGCCGTCCGCCTTCACCTGTTGCGTGAACCTGCACCACGTCGCCGGGGTGAAAGCGAGACACGGCCCTTCCGGGTCCTTGGAGTCTCGTACGCCGATGTTCTCGGGGAGGGCGGCGACTTCGACGCAGTGTTCGCCGCTGGTGCTGTGGGAGGAGCGGCGCCAGGCCGGAGGAGGGACCTCACTCATCTGCTGTCACCGCGTCCCTCGGAAACCCTCCCGGCCGCTTTTCACACGGTTCATGAACTCCCGCCAAGCGGACGGTGTGAACGCCAGCTTGGGGCCGTCCGGATCGACAGAGTCGCGGACGGCGATGAGCCTGGTCATGGCGGTGAGTTCGACGCACTCATTGCCTGTTGCAGTGCTCTTGGAACTCTTCCGCCAGACCGCTGTGGACGAGTCTTGGGAGGGATGCATGGGGTCAGGGTATCTACAGGCCCGCGGCTATTGCGGCGATGAGGGCGGCGCTCTGCTGGTCTTCAAGCGCGGCGTCCCAGATGGCGTCGAACGCAGCGTTGCAGCGAGCGACGTGGTCGGCACCTTCGATGTAGACGTTGCCGTAGATGCCTTCGGAGTAGCCGATGTCGGGGTCCAGCGGGTCGCCGTAGCCGAGGATGATGAACGAGCCTTCGGCTCCGGCGTGGGCGCCGACTGTGTAGGGAAGTGCGCGGACGTCGACGTTGGGACGCTGGGCGGCCCGGTTGAGTTCGGTGAGCTGGTCGCGCATCACCTGTGGACCGCCGATGAGTTGCCGGAGCGCTGATTCGGCGAGGACAGCCTTGAGCGTGGGTGCGCCGGGACGGCTGAGCAGTGTCTTGCGCGCCATGCGTGCGTGGAGCCGTTTGTTGACCTCGTCCGGGTCGTCGGGGACGCCGGCGGAGATGATGGCCCGTGCGTAGTCCTCGGTCTGCAGCAGGCCGGGGATGAGCTGCACATGGTAGGTGCGGATCTCTGATGCCTCGTCTTCCAAACCGACGTATCCGCCGGTGAAGACGCCGGAGTAGGCGGTCCACCAGCCGCGTCGGCCTGCGTCGCGCGCCAGTTGGACGAGTGCGGCGTGTACGGACTCCTCGGTGCCGTACAGGTCGAGGATGCGCCCCACGTCCGCCGCCGTGGCCTTGGTCTTGCCGGCTTCGATCCGGCCGAGCTTGAACCGGTTCCAGCCCAGGGCTGCTGCCGCCTGGTCGAGTGTCATCCCGGCGCGTTCGCGGTGGGCTTTGAGTTCGCGGGCCAAGCGGCGGCCGCGTGCGGTCAGGCTGTGGGGTACCGGTGCCATGGCCCCAGTGTGCCGGAAATGCGTTGCTCTGTGCACGAACAACGCAACAGAAAGTTAAAAAGATCATGCACTGTGCATTGACGTACAGCTCAGAGCATGGCGACAATCCCTTTCGATGGCGCATAGGTGGCCGGAGGCTTGAGCCTCAGCAAGTCCAGGGACGGGCACGCAGCGCCGTAGGCAGAGACAGGGCGGCCCCGGACGCGGTGATAGCAGCACCGGCCGAGGCCTTGATCGGAGGGAGCCCCGATCCATGTGCAACGTAGCGGAATCCGCCCGCTTGGAACGGGTCGGCGTACGCATCGACCAGGTCAGGCGGGACTTGGAGCACCTGTTCCCGGGTGTGGTCGTGTGGTTCGGCCGACGCACCGGGCACTGGTGGGCCATGCTGGGCGATCGCCTTCTGGAGGCCGGGAGCCCGCGGGAGCTCGCGGACATGATCCGTGGGGTCTTCTGCGTCCGTCCTGCGGGGCGGGTGGTCGTGCCGCGGGCGCGGCGGGCGGACGTCGCGTCCGCCATGAGTGCGCCGGGTCGGAGCGGACGCGGCGGGTCCGTCCGGTGATGGGCCCCTATCTGGGCGGTCCTGTGCAGTTGTACGTGTGGGACGTCCGGTCTGGTGGTGGTGGACGGTGTGGTGTTACCGACGACCGGGTCAAGGCGATCAGGGACGTCCACGACACGCTCCGCAAGCTGGAGGGCGGTGCGCGCGGGGTGGTGCGGCGGGTCGGGCTGTCGCCGGTCGGGTTCGCGAAGTACGTCGAACTCGGTCACGTCGGCGAGGCGTGCCGGGACGAGGCGAGCGGTGCCGTGATCTGGCGGGACGCGTGAACGCGGCCGATCACCTCGGTGGCCTGGCCAATGCGCTTGCGGCGGCTGGCTGGTCGACGCGGGGACGGTACGAGGACGTCCCGGCAGTGCTTCTCGTTCCCGGGCCTGGTCACGGCGCGAGCGTGCGCGTCAAGGCGGGGACGGGTGGCGTGCCGTGGTTCATCTCGTCCGGCGGCGACCCGTTGCGGCCCTGCCATGACCTCGCGGGCACGGTCGCCGAGATCGAGGCTCGGTTCGGGACGTCGCCTGTGGTCGGCGGAGATCTCCGTCCGGCGCGGTGGCGGGTATTGGAGAGGATCCGCAGGTTCGGGCGGGCGGCGGGCTAGGGCGGTCGGCGGCGCCGCATTAGCTCTGCGGCGCCGTCGGCCGAGGCGGTTAGATCCAGCCGCCGAGGCTGCGGTTCTGGGAGACGGCCGTGTCGAAGGCCAGGGGGCAGGCCAGGATCAGGGTGCGCATTGGTTCGGGTGGTTGGACGTGCATTTGGAGCACGTAGCGGTCGGCGCCGGTGAACATCTGCGACAGGAACTCGCCGTAGCCTTCGAAGCCGCGCTGCATGCGCGCCAGTTCCTGCTGCTGCCAGTCGGTGACCCGGCCGCTCAGCAGCTCGTAGTAGCCGATCTGCTGCTCCTGCGCGGTCAGGATCTCCCAGCCGCGCAGCGCCCGTTTGCGCAGGTATCCGATGAGGCCGCCCTGCGGGGTCAGCACCTGCATCTGGGGCGTGCCCATGAAGCCGTACGGCTTGTAGAAGAGGAAGTACGGCATCCCGTCGGGGCGGTAGATCGTCAGCTTCCGCTCGGCCTTGGTCTGGCTCGCCTGGTTGAGGACCCGGAACGCCTTCTTGGCGCCGCTCACGCCCTCTTCCCGGACGTAGGCCGCCGGCTGCCCCTGCGGACTCCAGATCGTGTAGTTCGCCTCGGTCGAGAAGAACTGCGCCGGCTGGTCGTAGACGAGGATCGGCGCGCCGTAGAGCGCCGGGAAACCCTGCTGCGGTTGGGCCTGGGGTTGCTGTGGCGGGTAGGCGGGCTGTTGGGGCGGCGCGTATCCGGCCTGTTGGGGCGGGTAGCCGCCGGCCTGCCGGGGCGGGTACGCGGGCTGTTGGGGCGGGTAGCCGTAGCCGGGCTGAGGTGCGTAGGGCGGGGCGGGGGCCGGTCGGGGAGCGCCATAGCCAGGGTGCGGGGCGCCGTATCCGGGGCCGCCCGGTCCGGCGGGTGGGGGTGGGGGGTATCCCATGGCGGCTCCTGACCGAGGTGATCAGCGGGGGTTGCTCGCGACACGATACGCCGCCGCCACACCGGATTCAGGCGGGCCGGGTCACTTCAGGAGGCGGGACATGCGGCGGTCGGCGAGCGGCTTGCCGCCCGTCTGGCAGGTGGGGCAGTACTGGAGCGCCGAATCGGCGAACGAGACCTCCCGGATCGTGTCGCCGCAGACCGGGCATTTCTGGCCTGCCTTCCCGTGTACGCGGAGGCCGGTCTTCTTCTCGCCCTTCAGGTCCTGGGCTTCCAGGCCGCGCGAGCGTTCCACGGCGTCCCGGAGCGTGGTGATGATCGCCTCGTGCAGGACGGCGACGTCCTCCTCGGTGAGCGTCGCGGCGATCTTGAAGGGGGACATCTTCGCGGCGTGCAGGACCTCGTCCGAGTAGGCGTTGCCGATGCCGGCGATCACCTTCTGGTCGCGCAGGAGCCCCTTGATCTGGGTGCGCTTGCCGTTCACGATCCCGGCGAGCGCCTCGGCCGTGAAGGCGTCGTCCAGCGGGTCGGGGCCGAGGGACGCGACGCCCGGGACGTCCGACGGGTCGCGGACGACGTAGACGGCCAGGCCCTTCTTCGTCCCGGCCTCGGTGAGGTCGAATCCCGAGCCGTCGTCCAGGTGGACGCGCAGGGCCAGGGGGTTCTTGCCCCCGGGCCGGACGGGCCTGGCCGGGATCTCGTCCCGCCAGCGCAGCCAGCCGGCGCGGGCCAGGTGGATCACGAGGTGCAGCCCGTCGACGTCCAGGTCGAGGAACTTGCCGTGCCGGGACGCGCCCGTGACCGTCAGCCCGCCGAGCGCCGTCACCGGCGGGTCGTACGTCTTCAGCGCGGAGATGGCGAGAACATCGACGCGGGCGATGACGTGGCCCACCACGCGCTCCCGCAGGAACCCCGCCAGCGCCTCCACCTCAGGTAGCTCAGGCATGCCCTCAGTATCGGTGAATCGGCGAGGTGATTGTCCACAGGGCTGTGGACACCTGTGGAAAACCCTGGGGAGCCACTGTGACCAGGATCTCGAAATAACCCCTAGGGGGTACGGGTTGTCACGGCCGAAGCGTTATGGCAGCATGAGGAACGGAAGATACCCCCCTGGGGTAATAGCGACAAGGAGACGCCGATGAGCACCGCCACCTACACCGTCACCGGGATGACCTGCGGCCACTGCGTGAGCTCGGTCACCGAGGAAGTCGAGCAGATCGCCGGCGTGACCGCCGTGGACGTCGACCTCGAGACCGGCAACGTCACCGTCACCAGCGAGGCCCCCCTCGACGACGCGCAGGTCAAGGGCGCCGTCGAAGAGGCCGGATACCAGCTGCAGTCATGACCGGTGCGCCCCTGCGGGGGCGCGCCCTGACGCGCATCGAGTGGAGTGAATCGGCATGAACAGCGCGACCAAGGTGAGCGCGTACGTCCTGGGCCTCGCCGTCGTCTTCGGCGGCGCGGCCGGGATCGGCAAGGCGGCCGGCCCCATCGGCGGCGCCGCGGAGATGGCCTCCCATGAGGGCGACACCGGCACCGGCCACGGCGGCGGGCACGGCGGGGAGGCCGCGGCGCACGCCCCGGGCGGCCTCCAGGTGTCCGAGGACGGCTACACGCTGGCCCCGCGCACTACGACCGTGACCCCCGGCGAGAAGACCGACTTCCGGTTCACCATCAACGGACCGGACGGCAAGCCCGTCACCGGCTTCACGCCCCTGCACGGCAAGCGCCTGCACCTGATCGTCGCGCAGCGCGACCTGTCCGGCTTCCAGCACCTGCACCCGACCGAGATCGGGGGCGGCGTCTGGACCGTCCCGGTCGAGCTGCCGGAGCCCGGCGTGTACCGGTTCTTCACCGATGTCCGGCCGAACGGCGCGGCGCGCCAGCTCACTCTGGGCACCGACGTCTTCGCGCCGGGCGACATGCGGCGCACGCCACTGCCGAAGCCCGCGCAGGTCGCGAAGGTGGACGGGTACGAGGTCGCCCTCGCCGGCGGCCTCACTCCCGGCAAGTCCACCGAACTCACCCTGACGGTAAGCAAGGACGGCAAGCCGGTCACCGACCTGCAGCCGTACCTGGAAGCGTACGGGCACCTGGTCGCGCTGCGGCAGGGCGATCTCGCCTACCTCCACGTCCACCCGGACGGGGAGCCGGGCGACGGCGAGACGAAGCCGGGCCCCGGCATCACGTTCTTCGCCGAGGCGCCCAGCACCGGCGCATACCGTCTGTACCTGGACTTCAAGCACGACGGCAAGGTCCGGACGGCCGAGTTCACCGTGCACGCCGGCGATGCCGGGGTACCGGCGGACGAGCCGGCGCACGACGACCAGCCCCACACGCACTGACGTCCCCGCACGATCGAGGCAGAGGAGGAGCGATGAGCACGGACACCGAGTCCGGGCGTATCGAGCTGGCGATCGGCGGGATGACGTGCGCGTCGTGCGCCAACCGCATCGAGCGGAAGCTCAACAAGATGGACGGCGTGACCGCGACCGTCAACTACGCCACCGAGAAGGCCAGCGTCGAGTTCTCGCCGGGAGTGTCCCCGGACGAGCTGGTCGCCACGGTCGAGCAGGCCGGCTACAGCGCCGAACTGCCCGCCGCGCCCGCGGCCGGCGCCGCGGCGGAGGCGGAGCCGGACGACGGCCTGCGCCCGCTGCGGGAGCGGCTGATCACCTCGATCGTCCTGTCGGTCCCGGTCATCGCGATGGCGATGATCCCGGCGATCCAGTTCGAGGGCTGGCAGTGGCTGTCGCTGACGCTGGCCGCACCGGTCGTCGTCTACGCGGGCTGGCCGTTCCACCGGGCCGCGGCGATCAACCTGCGGCACGGCGCGGCGACCATGGACACGCTGGTCTCGCTCGGCACGATCGCCGCGTTCGGCTGGTCGCTGTGGGCGCTGTTCTTCGGCACCGCCGGCGAGCTCGGCATCAAGCACGGCTTCGAGTTCTCGATGACCCGCTCGGACGGGTCGATGAACATCTACCTCGAGGCCGCGGCCGGCGTGACCATGTTCATCCTGGCCGGACGCTACTTCGAGAAGCGGTCCAAGCGCCGCGCCGGGGCCGCGCTGCGCGCCCTGCTCGAACTGGGCGCCAAGGAGGTCTCGGTCGTCCGGGACGGGCGCGAGGAGCGCATCCCGGTCGACGCGCTCGCGGCCGGCGACGTGTTCGTCGTCCGTCCCGGCGAGAAGATCGCCACGGACGGGACGGTCGCGGAGGGCTCGTCCGCCGTGGACGCGTCCATGCTGACCGGCGAGTCGGTCCCGGTCGAGGTCGGGCCGGGCGACGCCGTCGTCGGCGCGACCGTGAACGCGGGCGGACGCCTGCTGGTGCGGGCGACCCGCGTCGGCGCAGGCACCCAGCTCGCGCAGATGGCGCGCCTGGTGGAGGAGGCGCAGACCGGCAAGGCGCAGGTGCAGCGGCTCGCCGACCGGATCTCCGGGATCTTCGTCCCGATCGTGATCGCGCTGGCGGCCGGCACGCTCGGCTTCTGGATCGGCACCGGCGAACCCCTCGCCGGGGCGTTCACCGCCGCGGTCGCCGTGCTGATCATCGCCTGCCCGTGCGCCCTCGGCCTGGCCACCCCGACCGCCCTCATGGTCGGGACGGGACGCGGCGCGCAGCTCGGCATCCTGATCAAGGGCCCCGAGGTGCTGGAGTCGACCCGCGCGATCGACACCGTCGTCCTGGACAAGACCGGCACCGTCACCACCGGCCGCATGGCCCTGGTGGACGTCATCACGGCCGACGGGGTCACCGAGGCCGAGGTCCTGCGGCTGGCCGGGGCGCTGGAGAACGCGTCCGAGCACCCCATCGCGCAGGCCATCGCCAAGGGAGCGGTGGAGCGGGGCGGCGAGCTGGGCGAGGTCGAGGACTTCGCGAACGTCGAGGGCCTCGGCGTCCAGGGAATGGTGGACGGCCACGGCGTCCTCGCGGGACGCCCGCAGTTGCTCGCCGAGTGGTCGCAGCACCTGACGCCCGACCTGGAGCGCGCCATGGAGAAGGCGCAGTCGCTCGGCCACACGGCCGTCGCGGTCGGCTGGGACGGCGCGGCCCGCGCGGTGATCACCGTCGCCGACCAGGTCAAGCCGACCTCCCGCGAGGCGATCGACCAGCTCAAGTCGCTGGGCCTGCGTCCGGTCCTGCTGACCGGGGACAACGCGACGGTGGCCCGCACGGTCGCGGACACGGTCGGCATCGAGGAGGTCATCGCCGACGTCCTGCCCCAGGACAAGGTGGACGTCGTCAAGCGCCTGCAGTCCGAGGGCCGGACCGTGGCGATGGTCGGCGACGGCGTCAACGACGCCGCCGCGCTCGCCCAGGCCGACCTGGGCCTGGCGATGGGCACCGGGACGGACGTGGCGATCGAGGCGTCCGACCTGACCCTGGTGCGCGGCGACCTGCGGGCCGCGGCCGACGCGATCCGGCTGTCGCGCCGGACGCTCGGCACGATCAAGGGCAACCTGTTCTGGGCGTTCGCCTACAACGTGGCGGCCCTGCCGCTCGCGGCGACCGGCCTGCTCACCCCGATGATCGCGGGAGGCGCGATGGCGTTCTCCTCGGTGTTCGTGGTCAGCAACAGCCTCCGCCTGCGCCGCTTCAAGGCCCTGACCGCCCACGCGAACAGCCCCGCGAGCTGACCCGCGAGCTGACCTGCGAGCTGACCTGCGAGCTGACCCGCGAGCTGAGCGCGCCCGCAGAGCGCGCGGCCCCCACCCGGGGACCGCGCGCTCACGCGTGCGAGCGGCATCCTCGCCGCTTGTTTCACGGGAAACAGATCAGATCAGCGCCTAAGCCCGGCAGCGGTCCGACCTGGAGCGCAGGCGCACCGCACTCGCGTCAGGAGCGGAGAGCGGCCAGGAGTGCGGCGAGGGCGGGGTCCTTCGCGGCGTCGTCGAGGGCCTCGGTGAGGGTTTCGGCGTAGGTCGGGGCGGCGTTCCGCTGGACGGTACGGCCCTCGTCCGTGATGACGGTGTAGACGCCGCGCCGGTCGTTGGGGCACATGGCGCGGCGGGTGAGCCCGGCGGTCTCCAGCCGGGCGACCAGGCGGCTGACGGAGCTCTGGTTGAGGCCGATGAGGTCGGCCAGCTCCTGCATCCGCAGCTCGCCGCCGTCGGCGCCGGCCAGCCGGAACAGCGCCCGGTACTCCGACAGGCCGATGCCGTGCCGGCCCTGGAGGGCCTTGGCGAGCCGGGCCTCGACGCGCCCGTGCAGGGTCACGACGTCGCCCCAGAGCAGACCGTCCGCCGTGACCGGCGCCTTCTCGTCCACGCTCATCCCGCACCCGCTTCCTGGTTGACGCCAGCTTACATGCAGTGCCAATATCTGCATGTACATGCAACTCATGTATGTACATGCGATCAGGAGGAGCGCATGATCGAACGCGTCGCCACGTCCCGCGGACAGACCAACCCGCTGCTGGCCCCCTACGAGGGCCGCCACCTGACGCTGCCCAACCGGGTCGTCATGGCGCCGATGACGCGCGGGCGCGCCGACGACGCGACCGGCGTCCCGCATCCGCTGACCGGCACCTACTACGCGCAGCGCGCGACGGCCGGGCTGATCGTCACCGAGGGGGTGTGGCCGGACGCCCTCGGCAAGGCGGGCCCCGGCATCCCCGGCCTGGTCACGGACGCGCAGGTCGCCGGATGGCGCGAGGTGACCGGGGCCGTCCACGCCGCCGGCGGGACGATCTTCGCCCAGCTCTGGCACGTGGGGCGGATGACGCACCCGCTCACCCTGCCGGGCGGGGCGACGCCCCTCGCCCCCTCCGCGGTCCGGATCGAGGGCGAGCCCATCTACACCCGCGAGGGCGACGTCGAGCACGTGACGCCGCGCGCCATGACGACCGCCGAGGTGGAGGCGGCCGTCGGCGACTTCGCCGCGGCGGCCCGCAACGCGATCCGCGCCGGGTTCGACGGCGTGGAGGTGCACGGCGCGAACGGGTACCTCGTCCAGCAGTTCCTCGCCGAGAACACCAACCGGCGCACCGACCGGTTCGGCGGCTCCCGCTCCGGGCGGCTGCGGTTCGCGCTGGACGTCGTGGACGCCGTCGCCGCCGAGGTGGGCCCCGGACGCGTCGGGCTGCGCATCTCCCCGCACAACCCGGAGAACGAGATCGCCGAGGAGGACCCGCAGGGCACCTACCGGACGCTCGCCGACGCCATCGACCCGCTCGGCCTCGCCTACCTCCACGTCATCGAGCGGGGCGCCTACGGGGCGCTCGCCGACCTGCGTCCGCGCTGGTCGGGAACCCTGATCGGTAACTTCAACGGTCCCCACCCCACGTCCCGGAAGGCGGGCGAGATCGTGGTGACTGCGGGCCTGGCCGACGCGTTCTCCTTCGGCCGCCACTTCATCGCCAACCCCGACCTGCCCCACCGCTTCGCCACGGGCGCCCCGCTGGCCGACGCCGTCGGGAGGCTCGTCTATGGGGGCGGCGCCGAGGGCTACACCGACTACCCCGCGATCAGCGTCCCTCAGCCCACGGGTTGAGCCGCCTGCGGCGGGTTCACCGGGGGACGTCCCAGAAGGCCAGTTCGTGGCGCATGCCTTCCAGGAAGAAGCGTTCGGCCGCCTGCGGGTCCGCGCCGGACTCGTCGATCATCTGGGCGATGCGGCGGGTCAGGTCGGCGAAGCCGGGGTCGGCGTAGGTGTCGACCCAGCGGCGGTACCGCGGTTCGGACGGCGGGTTCTCCGCGAGGCGCCGCCCCAGCGTGGAGTAGCCCCACATGCAGGGGTAGAGGGCGGCGAGGCCCTCGGAGTAGTCGGCGGCGGCGTCCAGGAGGAAGGACGTGTAGGCGGCGCAGGCCGGGCCCATCTCGGCGCCGTCCAGGTCGGCGTCGAACTCGGCGGAGAGGGAGCGGTGCAGGTCGAGTTCGTCGTGGAAGGTCGAGTAGGCCAGGTCGACCAGGTCGCCCACGTGGGCGTTGGGGGCCTGCCAGGCGAGGCGGGCGAAGACGCGCACATAGTCGTGCAGGTAGAGGTAGTCCTGCTCCAGCCAGGAGCGGAAGACCGCCTCGTCCAGGTTCCCTCGGGCGATGCCCGCGACGGTGGGGTGCCTGAGCTGTTCGTCGATCAGCGGGCGGCCGAGGTCTTCCAGGTGCGCGGCGAGGCTCATGGGCGCCAGTTTGCCCTAGAAACGACCAGACCCCGCCGGATCGTACGACCCGGCGGGGTCCTGGTCTTGCGGCCGGTGTGTGGGGTCGCCTCTCGGCGAAAGGCACAATACGGCTCCAGCCGGACGGTATTCCGTAAAGGCAAAAGGTGAGGCCCGGGGACACCAGGCACACCGGCTGTCATGTGTAACCGACGGGCCCGCGGGATTGTTCCCGGGCCCCCGCGAAGGTTCCGGTACGCCGGATCGTGTGCCATCCCAGGCGCGATCCCAGGAGCGCCGTGACCACGGACTGGACGACCACCAGGTACATGAGCTGCCGGTAGACGAACTGCTGGAGCGGCAGTGCCCACAGGGGACGGATGCGTTCGCCGTCCAGCCACAGGGCGTAGGCACCGGCGGCGGCCTGCGCGGCGACGAACGCCGTCCAGGTGAGGACGGGCACGGCCGGGTCCAGGAAGAGCAAGCCGAACAAGGCGAACAGGTCCACGGCCGGTGCGAACAGCGGGAGGAGCACCTGGAAGACCATCAGGTAGGGCAGGCAGCGGCGTCCGAAGCGTCCTGAGCCACCGGTTTCGATGATGGATCGGCGGTGCTTCCACATCGCCTGCATCGTCCCGTAGCACCAGCGGTAGCGCTGCCTCCACAACTGCCTCAGGGACGACGGTGTCTCCGTCCAGGCGATGGCCTTCTCCTCGTAGACGACGCGCGCACCAGTGCGGCATATCGCCATGGTGAGGTCGGTGTCCTCGGCCAGGGTGTCACCTGGCACACACCCCACTTCGGCTAGGACCGACCCCCGAAACGCACCGATCGCACCGGGCACGGTCGGCATGCACTGGAGGATGTCGAACATCCGCCGGTCGAGGTTGAATCCGATGACGTACTCGATGTGCTGCCAGCGTCCGAGGATGCCGCCCCGGTTGGCGACCTTGGTGTTGCCGCTGACCGCGCCGATCGACGGGTCCATGAACGGCGCGACGAGGTGCCGGATGGTGTCGCGCTGGAAAACGGTGTCGCCGTCCACGAGCACGAGGATCTCCGACCGGGCCACGAACAGGCCGGCGTTCAGCGCGCTGGGCTTGCCGCCGTTCGGCTTCCGGATCAGGTGGACGCCCGGCAGGCCGATGCCGTCCACGATCGCGGGAGTGCTGTCGGTGGAGCCGTCGTCCACCACGATGACCTCGACCGTGCCCGGATAGTCGGTGTCGAGGAGCGACGCGATCGTCGCCGCGATGCCCGCCTCCTCGTTGTAGGCGGGGACGATCACCGACACGGGCGGGAACGGATCCGGCGGCAACTCCCCGATCCTCGTCATCTCCGGCATGACGGGCGGGCGCGGCCGGCGGACGCGCCGCATGTGGACGTGCGCGAACACCAGCAGCAGCATCAGCCGCAGCACGTACAGGATCCCGGCGGCGGCGAACAGGGCGCCCATCGTCCCGGTGAGGGCGGACGCGGCGCGCTGGGCGGCGACCAGCGTCCAGCCGACGGCCTTCTCGCGCGCGGGCACCGGCACCTCCGCCGCGGGCGTCCCGAGCGCCTGCGTGAGCGTGGTGAACCGGTATCCGCGCGGCTGGAGCCGGTCGATGATCCGCTCGACGGCCGCGACGGTCTCGGCCCGGTCGCCGCCCGAGTCGTGCAGCATCACGACGGCGCCCTCGCCGCGCCGCTCCGCCGCCAGCGCCGTCCGGACGATCGCGTCGGTGCCGGGGCGGGCCCAGTCCTCGGTGTCGCGGTCGGTGAGGACGACGATGTACCCGTCCTCGCCCGCCCGCTTCGCCGCGCGCCACTCCGGCGCGGTCAGGCCGTCCGGACGGGACGAGTACGGCATCCGCATCAGCCGGGTGTGGACGCCCGCCGCGCCCGCCAGCGCCCGCTGCGTGAGGTCCATCTCCAGGCGTCCCCGCCAGGCGGGCGCGGTGGCCAGGTCGACGTGCGTGTAGGTGTGCGACCCGATCTCGTTGCCCTCGCGCAGGATGCGGCGGGTCAGCGCCGGGTTCTCGGCCACGTGCGCGCCGATGGTGAAGAAGGTGGCGTGGGCGCCGCGGCGGCGCAGGACGTCCAGGATCCGCGGCGTCCATTCGGGGTCGGGGCCGTCGTCGAACGTCAGCGCGATCGTCTTCGGCGGCATGCGGCGGCTGCGCGGCGTGCCGTCCGCGAGGTTGACCACGGGCCCGCCGGAGCGGACCTGGGACGGCGCCGGTACCGGATGCTCGGGGACGTCCCTGGGCGCCTCGCCCACGGCGCCGTGCGCGAAGCCGTCGAGCAGGAGCAGCACGGTGAGCGCCAGCCCACCGAGGACGAGCAGAACCCAGTGGCCCCGCGGCTCACTACGTCGCACGGTCAGGGGGTCTTCTTGTTGCGTCCCCATGCGGGCGGTTCCGCCTGGGACCTGCCCGGATGGGTCGTGGTCGTGGTCGCGTTCGTCGACCGGGGGTTCGCCGCGGAGGGCGCGGAGGACGGCCTGGGCGCCGTGGACGGAGCGGGCGTCCCCGCACGTCCCGTGGTGGGCGCGGGCCTGGCGGCTGAGGGCGGTTCGGCCGTTCTGGTCGGCGTGACCCGGGGAGGGGTCACTTTCACGTGCGGACGGGCGGACGGCTCGCTCCACGGCGTCAACGGCACGTCGGTCCCCGTCGTCATGCCGAGACCCAGCGCGCCCAGGAACACGACGAGGAGCGCGCCGGTGAGCAGGCCCAGCCGCCGTCCGAGCCGGGCGCGCCAGCCCGACGCGTCGACGAAGACAGGGGCGGCCTCCGTTAACGGTTTCGTATCGGTGGCCGGGTCGGGTGCGGGCTCCGCCAGCGGCTCTGTGGCCGGTGGGATGCCGGTGACGAGAAGTTCGTCCCGGTCATACGGGGAGTTGCCGGTCATGTTCGTCCAGTATTCGGTGCGGGGAGGCGACGCCCCGGCGACACGGGCGTCAATCGTTCAGCGCCAACCCACGGGTACGTGTCACACCACGGGGAGAATTTCTGCACAATGGCGCGATGGACGAGGACGAACTCGGTCGTGCGCTGCGGGCGGCGCAGGACGGCGACGAGGAGTCCTTCCGCGTGCTCTACCGCGACGTCCAGCCCCGCCTGATCCGGTTCGCGGGCGCGCTCGTCGGCGCGGACGCCGAGGACGTGACCTCGGAGGCGTGGCTGCAGATCGCCCGCGACCTGCGCTCGTTCCGCGGCGACCTGGACGGCTTCCGCGGCTGGACGGCCACGATCACCCGGCACCGCGCCCTGGACCACCTGCGCCGCAAGTCCCGCCGCCCCGGCTCCGACCTGCCCGCCGAGGAACTGGTCGCGCTGCCCGCCGCCGGCGACACCGAGCTGGACGCCCTGGACGGCATCGCCACCGAGGGCGCGCTGCGGCTGATCTCCGAACTGCCCCGCGACCAGGCCGAGGCGGTGCTGCTGCGCGTCGTCGTGGGCCTGGACGCCAAGTCGGCCGGGAAGGTCCTCGGCAAGCGGGCGGGCGCCGTCCGTACCGCGGCGTACCGCGGCCTGCGCCGCCTCGCCGACCGCCTCCCGGACGCGAACACCACCCGCCTCCCGGACGCGAACACCGCACGCCCCCCTGACGCGAACACCGCCCGACTGCCCGACGCGGACGCCGCCCGGCCGCTTGACCCGGGCGCCGCCCCGCTTGACCCCGGCACTGCCCGGCCGCTGGCGCAGGGTGACAAAAGCGGCGGTACCGGCGCTGAGGGGGTGTCATGAACGAGCACACCGAGGCCGGACGGCTCGACCAGCGCACCGCCGAGCAGCTGCTCGACGGCGCGGGCGGGCACGCCCCCCTGCCCGCCCTCCTCTCGGCCGCCGCCGCTCCCGGCCGCCCGGCGGAGCTCGCCGGAGAGGACGCCGCCGCGGCCGCGTTCCTGGCGGCGCCCGCCCCCGCGCGCACGGCCCGGCTGGCCGGCCTGCGCCGGTTCATGACCACCAAGGTCATCGCACTGATCGGCGCCACGATCCTGCTGTCCGGCGGCGTCGCGTACGCGACCGGGCACTTCCCCGGCCAGGAGCCGGCGCCCGCACCGTCCCCGACGCACCACCGGCAAGGGGACGGCGGCCACGACAACACCCCGGCGACGCAGTACTCGCCGTCGCCGCTGCACACGTCGCCGGCACCCTCGCCGTCCTCGCCGTCACCGTCCGCCACGGCGACGAAGGAGCAGGCTCACGGGAAGGCCACCGCTCCGGGCCAGCAGAAGAACAGCCCGAACCCGCACAGCACGAGCGCGCCGCCGCGCGGCCCCGGCAGCAACAACGGCAATCCCCCGACCGCCAACCCGGGCAAGGGGCAGAGCCACGGCACCGGCGGCACCGGCAGCACCACGAACCAGGGCTCACCGGCGGGCCAGAACTCCGGTCGCGGCGCCGAGAGCGGCCCCACGCGTCGGCCGGCGCCCGTCCCGATCCGGTAGTCAGAGGCAGCCTTCGAACTGGGGGATCTCCATGTCCGACAGGTCGAGTCCGGACGTGCCGAACCACTTGTGCATGAACTTCGCCATCGTCCCGTCCTGGTACATCTGGGTGATGGCACGGTTGATCGCCTCGCAGCCGTCGGGGTCGCCCCGGCGGATCGCGATGCCGGTGCGGCGCTCGCCGAACCGGGAGTTCAGCAGCCGGAACCCGTCGCCCTGCCGGGTCTTCAGCCCGGCCAGGATGGTGTCGTTCGTGGTGATCGCGTCGATCCGGCCGTCCCGCAGCATGGTCATGCAGTCGTCGTAGGACCTGGCCGCGACCGGCACGGCGGGCACCTGCCGCTCCACGGTCACCGCCTCCGCCGCGCCCGACCCGGTGACGGCGCAGATCTTGCGGCCCCGGAGGTCGCGCACTCCGCGGACGTCCTTCTCGCCTTCTCGGACGAGGATGTCCTGGTACGACAGCAGGTACGGGCCGGCGAACGCGAGCCGCTGCTTCCACTCGGGCTCCAGCCAGAACGTCAGGACCATGTCGACGTCGCCGTCGCGGAGCAGCCGTTCGCGGTCGCGCGCCAGCGCCGGGGCGAACCGGACCTTCTTCCCCATCCGGTCGGCCAGGTAGCGGGACACGTCCACGTCGAGGCCCTCGAACGTCCCGTCGGAGCGCTTGAAGCCGATGCCCGGCAGGTCCGGCCGGACGCCCGCGACCAGCGTGTCCTTGCCCAGGATGGACGTCCCCTCGCCGCCACCGCACCCGCTCAGCGCGGCGCCCGCCACCAACCCGGCCGCGACCAGTCGCCGCATCCCCCCGTACCCCCGATCCCCGGCCGGCCGCCCCGGATCCCAGCGACCAGGACGCACCCGGCACCAACGTCGCAGCCGACGATCAGGCCCTCCACCCCCTGACCGCATCCGGCCTCCCCTCGCCGGGGGTCATGCGACGTCCACCAAGCTTCACCAAGTGCGTTGATCTGCGGCGTGTTGTTGTTTTCGACGCGCTCATAACAACAACACGCCGCAGATCAACGAACGTGGGGGGCGGTCGACGTTCGTCGCGTTAGGGGTCGGTGGGGGTGATTAGGGCGGCGAGGGTGGCGGCGAAGCGGTCGGGGGTGATGTCGGCCGGTGGGCGGCCGAAGAAGCCGCGGGACAGTTCGTAGCCGGTCAGCGCGGACACGACGACGGCGAGCAGGGCGTGCGGGTCGTCGCGCCCCGGGCCGGCGGGCAGGTCGCGGGTGAGGTGCTCGGCCTCCTCGGCGATGCCCTGGTCCACCAGGAGGCCGCGGACCCTGCGGGTGAGGTCGGGGAACCGGCCGTGCTCCCGGGCCAGCAGGTTCATCAGCGGCCTGACCTGCGTGAGGTACTCCAGTTGCTGGACGAGCCGGCGCGTCAGCGCTTCGCGGGGGTCGGCGACCGGCCCGCGCTCGAACTCCGAGCGGCGCCGCTGCGCCCGCGCCAGTTCGCGCTCGAAGACCTCCCGGAAGACCTCCTCCTTGGAGCGGAAATGCCGGTAGAAGCTGCCGCTGCCGGGGGAGAGCCCGGCGAGTTCCTCGATGTCGGTGACGGTCGTGCCGCCGAAGCCCTGCTGCTGGATGAGCTCCAGGGCGGCGTCCAGAATGCGCTCGCGCGTGGGGGATGCCACGGATGCAAGATAGTTCTTGCGGATGCAAGAAGGTTCTTGCACACTGCTGGGCAAGAGCCCTCGGAAAGGCCCCCGCCATGCCAGCGATGCGCGTTTCGTCCGCCCGTTCCCTCCGAATCGTCGTCGTCGCGGCAATGGCCGCCGCGGGCGCGGCGGCCGTCACCGCGGCCCCCGCCCGAGCCGACGTCGCCGTCTCCCCGAAACAGCAGAACTGGGTGTTCCGCGACGACGCGGGCCGGGAGGTGACCCTGCGCGGCTTCAACGTCTCGGGAAGCACGAAGCTCTACGAGAACGGCCTCCTGCCGTTCCGCAGCACGGCCGACGCCGCGAAGTCGGCGCAGGCGATGCGCGACCTGACCGGGGCGAACGCGATCCGTTTCCTGATCAGCTGGGAGGGCGTCCAGCCGGCCCCCGACCGGATCGACTACGCCTACCTCGACCGCGCGATCGCGCAGATCAGGGCGTTCACCGACCGCGGATTCCACGTCCTGCTGGATTACCACCAGGACCTCTACTCCTCGCACCTGTTCAACTCCGGCAGCTGGTACACCGGGGACGGTGCTCCCAAGTGGGTGATCGACGCGGGCGGCTACCCGAAGGAGTCGTGCGGCATCTGCATCATGTGGGGCCAGAACATGCAGACCAACACGGCCGTGCGGAAAGCCGCCCACGACTTCTGGCGCAACCGCGTGCTGTCCACCTCGGCCGGTCAGGTCGGCGTCCAGGACGCCTATCTGACGCAGGCCAAGGCGACGATGACGTACCTCAAGCAGAAACTCCCGCAGCCGGCATTCCAGAACATCGTCGGCTTCGACCCGTTCAACGAGCCGTTCGACGGCGGTCTCGACGGCAAGAGCGGCGTGGAGTGGGAGAAGACCTACCTGATGCCCTTCTACCAGCGCATCCGCACCGCGATGGACCAGGCCGGCTGGACGTCCAAACCGGCCTTCGCCGAGCCGCTCGTGTTCTGGAACACCGGCTTCTTCGAGCAGGGCGGAATGACGACGGTCGGGCAACTCGGCACCCGGATGGTGTTCAACACCCACTACTACGACGGCGCCCGGATGACCCTGGACCTGTCCCCCGCGTCCGACGGTACCTACGACTCGGCGATGAACGAGATCCGGCAGCGCGCCACCGAACTGGGCACCGCGCCGCTGGTCTCGGAGTTCGGCAACAAGATGTCGGACAACCGCACGCCGTGGATGATCCGCGCGATGTACCAGGCCATGGATTACGGCGTGCCGGGCAAGAACTGGTGGAACTCCCCTGCCTCCGGCGGCACGGTTCTGTCGTCCCTCCAATGGCAGTGGGACATCTACAGCGGCCGCCACCACGAGTTGATGAACGGCAACCCCGACAAGGTGCAGACGGACGGTGACGGCTGGAACGACGAGGACCACTCCGTCGTGGCCACCAACGACGCGGGCAATGTCACGCTCCGCCTCGACCAGCGCGTCCTCGACCGCCTCTACCCGTCCGCCGTCAACGGCGACACCTTGGCCTTCGCCTTCGAAGACCTCGCGCGCTCGGGCTTTGGCGGTGCCGGAACACAGAAGGCGTGGCTGACCGTCCCGTCGTCAATGCCGGACGTCGCCGAACTCCTCCAGAACCGCCAGTACGGCGTTCTCGTCTGGCGTTCTGCGGGCACGGCCGCCCCGACCGAACTGCACCTGCCGAATTCGTTCTCCCCGTCCGGCACCGCCGTCGTGAGCGACCTGGCCACGCTGAACGGCATCCCGGCGTCCGGCCCGATCGCCGCGGTCACGGAGACCGGCTCCTCAACGGCCAAGAAGCTGCGGATAACCGCTCAGGACAACGCCGTCCACTTCGCCCTGGTGGTGAACACCGCGACCGGTACTTCGCCTACCGAAGCGCAATTGAACGCCGCCCGCACGGCCCTCTCCACGTGGCTGACCGACGAATTCCCCGCCGCCGCTAATTGATGTGGCGAAGCGTGTCCGCGTCGGTCACCGAGCGGTAGTAGCACGTCGGGCGGGCCTCGCCGGAGGCGTCCTTGGTGTGGCAGGCGCCGCCCGTCGTGCGGTTGACCAGGTAGAGGAGGGAGTTCTGCTCGCAGTTGACGCGGACATCGACCAACGCCAGGACGTCCCCGGACGTCGCGCCCTTGCGCCACAGTTCGTTGCGGGACGTCGACCACAGCACGGCGATCTTCTCGTCCAGCGTGGCCTTGAGCGCCTGGTCGTTGGCGTAGCCGATGAACAGGACGTCACCGCTGGCCGCGTCCTGCAGGACGACGGGCACGACGTGCGCGCCGGTCGCCGCGACACCGGCGAGCTTGTCGAAGTCGAGGGTGAGCCGGGTGCCTTCTTCGAGTTCGTTCACCCCGCCATCCTGCCCGGTGGAGCGGGCGGCGTCGTCCCCTGACACTCGGGCCAGGAGGCCCGGCGGCCGTCGCCGCGCCGCCTGAGGATGGCCGCGGTCGTCTCGTCGGCGGGCAGGAACGCCTCAAGGCGCAGCTCGGAGAGCGTGACGTCGACGGCGGTCGCGAACGACGTCAGCGTGGTGATGAGGCGGAGTTCGCCCTCGGGCACCCGCAACCGGAGCGGTACGGCGAAGCCGAGATGGTCGGCCGGCGACTCGGGGGCGGGCAGGTAGCCGTCCAGCTCTTCGATGAACTCCGCCAGCCCGGGGCCGGGGGCGCGGACGGCCTGGTCGCGCAGGCTGCCGGTGATGTGGCGGCCCCACTCGGCCAGGTTCCCGACCCTGCGGGCCATTCCGTCGGGGTGCAGGGCGAGGCGCAGCACGTTCACCGGCGGTTCCAGCAGGGCGGGCGCGGCGCCCTCGGCGAGCAGACCGAACGCCGGGTTGGCGGCGACCAGTTCCCCGTACGGGCGGACGACGACGGCCGGATACGGCATATGTCCGTCGAGGATGCGTTCCAGCGCCTCGCGCACCGGCTCGAGTTCGGGGGCGTCCAGGCTCGATTCGGCGTAGACCGGTGCGTATCCGGCGGCGAGCAGCAGTTCGTTCCGCTCCCGCAACGGCAGGTCCAGGGACTCGGCGAGCCGCACCACCATGGCGCGTCCGGGGCGCGAGCGCCCCTGTTCGAGGAAGCTGAGATGACGCTGGGTCGTGTCGGCCCTGATGGCCAGGTCGAGCTGGCTGAAGCGGCGGCGCGTCCGCCATCGCCGCAGCTCATGGGGGAACTGCTCGGGTTCTGCCGACACCGTCATGGTCCCATTCAACCCGGCCGCCGCGCCGCGGTGCGATTCCCTGCGGGGAATCGCGACGTCGCACCGTGGGCCCGCACACTGCTCGGCATGACCGATCTGAAGCGATTGACCGACCGATACGTCGCCCAGTGGAACGAGCCCGACCCGGCGGCGCGGCGCGCGCTCATCGACGAGTTGTGGGCGCCCGACGCGCTGCACGTGCTCGTCGTCCCGCCGCAGGAGATCCGGGACGCCGCCGCGTCGCTCGCCGTCCCCGCGCCGCCGTTGGAGGTTCGCGGCCACGACGCCTTGACCGCCCGGGTGGCCAGGGCCTACGAGATGTTCGTCGCGCCGGGCGAGCACGTGTTCGAGGCCGCCGCCGAACCGGCCGTCCTGCTACCGGACGTGGTCGCCGTCCGCTGGTCGATGGTGACGACCGGCACGCGCGAGGCGGTGGGCGGCGGCGTGGACGTCCTCGCCCTGGACGCCGACGGCCGCATCCGCACCGACCACCAGTTCATCGGCTGACCCGCCCGCACCGGACGGCCGGCGTAGAGACCCGCCCGTCGAAGGGCCGGCCGCCAGGCCGCCGTCCGGTGGGCGGCCGCCTGCTCACCGGTCTCGGCTAGGCGGCCAGGATGGACTGGAGGGTGACGATCACGATCCGGCCGGTCTCCTCGGGCTTGAGGCGGCCGGCGCGGTTCTCCTCCGCGGCACCGTGCAGGACGTACTGCACGACGTTGACCAGCCACGCGATCGGCATGTCGGTGCGGAAGGCGCCTTCGTCCTGCCCCCGGCGGATGAGGTCTTCGACGCGCTGCGCGGACCCCGCGTGCATCTCGCGGATGCGTGCGACGGGAAGGACGCCCTGGGCCGCGGCCAGCAGCGCGGTCGACTCCGCGACGATCGACCAGCTGGATTCGAGCAGCCGAGCCAGGACGTCCTGCGCGGGCCCGTCGAGATCGACGTCCGACAGCACCTCCTCACCGGCGCGGAGCGCGTCGGCCAAGGCGGCTTCGACCAGTTCCTTCCGGTTGCGGAAGTGGCCGTAGAGGGTCATGCGCCCCACGCCGGCGGCCTTGGCGATGTCGTCGATGCTCGCGTTCGGATCGCGGCTCAGGCATGCGCGCGCCGCGGAGACGATGCGGGCGATGCTGCGCTCGGCGTCCGCGCGCCGACGCCGGCCGGTGCTGGCAGGAGGCATGCCCGCATCCTAACTCGTACGCGCATGTACGTGTTACTCTCCAATAATTCGTACAGTGCTGTACGAGTTAAGGAGATGATCGTGATGACCCACCCTCCGTCGCCCGCACATCCGCTGCGGTGGCGCATCCTGGGGTTCCTCGGCGTGGCCCAGCTCATGCTGATCCTGGACGTCACCGTCGTGGCCATCGCGCTGCCGCACATCGAGACCGACCTGGACCTGAGCCGCCAGGCCGTGACCTGGACGATCAGCGCCTACACCCTCACCTTCGGCGGCCTGATGCTGCTCGGCGGCCGGCTCGCCGACCTCATCGGCGCGAAGCGCGTCGTCCTCGCCGGCCTGCTGATCTTCACGGCGGCGTCCCTGGTGACCGGCCTCGCCGACACGGCCACCGTCCTCCTCGGCGGCCGCGTCGCGCAGGGAGTCGGCGCGGCGCTGCTCTCCCCGTCCGCACTGTCGCTCGTGGTCAGCCTGTTCGACGGCGACGAGCGGAACAAGGCGCTCGGCGTCTGGTCGGCCCTGGGCGGCGGCGGCGCCGCGCTGGGCGTCCTCGTGGGAGGGGCGCTCACCGCCGGGCCCGGCTGGCCGTGGGTGTTCTACGTGAACGTCCCCATCGGCGTGGTGATCATCGCCGTCCTCGCCCGGATGCTGCCGCGCCAGACGGTCACCGCACCCCGTCCCCGGCTGGACGTCCTCGGCGCGCTGCTGGTCACGGCCTCGTCCGGCGCGCTGATCTACGCGTTCATCCGCGCGGGGGACGACGGCTGGCTCACGTCCGCGACCGGCTGGCTGATCCTGGTCGCCGCGATCGGCTACGTGGCGTTCGTGTTCCGCCAGCGGACCGCCCGGTCGCCCATGATGGACGTGTCGCTGCTGGTCAGGCGCCCGGTGGCGACGGGCACCTTCCTGATCCTGATGGCGACCGCCCTGATGATCGCGGTGTTCTTCCTGGGCACGTTCTACTTCCAGCACGGCGAGGACTACGGCGCCATGCGCACCGGCCTGCTCTTCCTCCCGGTCGCGCTCGCGACGATGTTCGGCGCGAACCTCACCGGCCGGACGCTCGCCAAGACCGGAGCGCGCCCCCTGGCAGTCGCCGGCCTGCTCACCGCCGCCCTCGGCATGGCGCTGCCCGCCCTCCTCCTGAACCCGTTGACCGCCGTGATCGGCACGGCGATCGCGGGCGCCGGGACGGGCGCGATGTTCGTCGTCGCCTCCGCGACCGCGCTGGGCCAGGTGGCACCGCACGAATCGGGCATCGCGTCCGGGATCGTGAGCACATTCCACGAGTTCGGCGCGTCCATCGGGGCGGCGGTCATCTCCAGCGTCGCCGCCGCGAGCCTGACCGGCGACACCCTTGACGGCTTCAGCAACGGCTTCGTCCTAGCCGCGATCACCGCCACCGTCGCCGCCCTGGCAGCCGCCGCCCTAACCCCACCCCACCCCCGCAAGCCCCTGCCCACCACCGACTAGCGCCGAGTCCCCCTTCGTTGATCTGCGGCGTGTTGTTGTTATGAGCGCCTCATAACAACAACACGC
>NZ_JBEYTW010000088.1:0-36393 GCF_040643275.1 Spirillospora sp. NPDC047418 | reverse complement strand
GGGTTGCCTGTAGCTTGATTGGGCCTGGGGCGTGGCGCGGGGGGGGGCGGGGGGGGGGCGCCCCCGGCCCGGCCGCCATCGACGAGAGGAGGTGAGGCGTGGCGGCCTACGTCATCCGGCGCCTGCTGGTGAACGCGTTCGTGTTCCTGCTGATCAGCGTCGGGATCTTCGTGCTGGTGCGGGTCGCGCCCGGCGACCCGGTCCGCATGATGGTCGACCCCGAGCAGATGCGCGGCGGCGGCCAGGCGTTCATCGAGGCCAAGCGGCACGAGCTGGGCCTCGACCGGTCGATCGTCGTCCAGTACGGGAGCTGGCTGTCGGGGGCGCTGCACGGCGACTTCGGCTACTCCTACGTCGGGCACCGGCCCGTGTCGGCGGTGCTCGGCGAGCGGCTCGGGCCGACGCTGCAGCTGATGGGCGCCGCCCTCGCGGTCGCGCTGGTGGTGTCGGTGGCGCTCGGCGTGGCCGCCGCGGTGCGCCGCAACACGTCCATCGACTACGGCGCCACCGTCCTCGGCCTGGCCGCGGTGTCGGTGCCGCCGTTCTTCCTCGGCATCGTCGGGATCTACCTGTTCTCCCTGAAATGGGGGGTGCTGCCGTCGGCCGGGATGACCACGCCGGGCGGCGGTGGTCCCGCCGACCAGCTCCGCCACCTGGTCCTGCCGGGGCTGATCCTTGCGTTCGTCACCGCCGGGCCGTTCACCCGCTACGTGCGCGGCGGCCTGGTGGACGAGCTCGGCGCCGACTACGTCCGGACGGCCGAGGCCAAGGGCGCGTCGCGGGCCCGGGTGGTGCTGCGGCACGCGCTGCGCAACTCGCTGATCCCGCTGATCACGGTGGTGATGTACCAGATCCCGCAGATGCTGGCGGGCGCGGTGGTGATCGAGCAGGTTTTCGCCTGGCCCGGCATGGGGCAGCTCGCGGTCAGCTCGATCGGCCAGCACGACTACCCGGTCATCGTCGGGTTCGCGCTGTACGTGGCGGTGCTGGTGCTGCTGTGCAACCTGATCGCGGACGTCCTGTACGCCGTCGTCGACCCGAGAGTGAGCCTGCGATGACCGCGACGAGGGTTCCGCTGGAGAAGGCGCCCGCCGGCCGGGAGCCGGCCGCGTCGGCGTCGCCCCGGGCGCGGGCGGTGCGGCGGTTCCGGCGCAACCGGCTCGCCGTCGCCGGGAGCGTCGTGCTCGGCGCGGTGGTGCTGGCGTCGCTGCTGGCACCGTGGATCGCCGCGCACCCGAACGCGGTCGACCTGGACGCGGTGCGGCAGGGGCCGTCCGGCGCGCACTGGTTCGGCACCGACACCTCCGGCCGCGACGTGTTCGCCCGCACCCTGCACGCGGGGCGGGTGTCGCTGCTGGTCGGGCTCGCCGCCGCGCTCGGCGCCGTCCTCGTCGGCACGCTGTTCGGCTCGGTCGCGGGGCTGTTCGGCGGCATCGTGGACAGCGTGATCATGCGGATCGCCGACATCGTGATGTCGTTCCCGACCGTGGTGGTCATCCTGGTGCTCGCCGGGATCGTCGGGCCGAGCGTGACCGTGCTGATCGTCGCGATCGGGCTGACGCAGTGGCCGGTCGCGGGCCGGGTGGTGCGCGGGGTGACGTTGTCGCTGCGCGACCGCGAGTACATCCAGGCCGCCGAGGCGTCCGGGGCGAACGCGTGGTGGCTGATCCGCACGCACATCGTCCCGGCGGCGCTGGCGCCGGTCACGGTGACCGGCACCCTCGCCGTCGCGCAGGCGATCATGCTGGAGACCACCGCGTCCTTCCTCGGGCTCGGCGTCCGGCCGCCGCAGGCCAGCTGGGGGAACATGCTGAACGACGCGCAGAACCTGACGCTGATCCAGACGATGCCGTGGCTGTGGATCCCGCCGGGCATCGCGATCGCGGTGACGGTCCTCGCCGTCAACTTCGTCGGGGACGGCCTCCGCGACGCCGTCACTCCGGGAGGACGCACATGACCGCGCTCACGAAGCCGGGGCCCGAGAGCGGGCCGCTGCTGGAGATCGAGGACCTGGTCGTCGAGTTCGCGGGCGACGAGGAGACCGTCCGGGCCGTGGACGGCGCCGGGTACACGGTCGCGCCCGGCGAGACGCTCGGCGTCGTCGGCGAGTCGGGATCGGGCAAGAGCGTCACCGCGATGTCCGCGCTCGGGCTGATCCGGCCGCCGGGCCGGGTCGTCTCGGGCCGGGTCGTGTTCGACGGGTCCGACCTGCGCGCGATGCGCCCGCGCGAGCTGCGCAGACTGCGCGGCGGCCGGATCGCGATGATCTTCCAGGATCCGATGACCGCGCTGAACCCGGTCGTCACGGTCGGCGCGCAGATCCGCGAGGCGCTGCGGCTGCACCAGCCGGGCCTGTCGCGGGCCGCGGCGCGCGAGCGGGCCGCCGAACTGCTGGCCCTCGTCGGGGTGCCCGGCGCGGAGCGGCGGCTGAGGCAGTACCCGCACGAGTTCTCCGGCGGGATGCGGCAGCGCGCGATGATCGCGATGGCCATCGCCAACGACCCCGACCTGCTGATCGCGGACGAGCCGACGACCGCGCTGGACGTGACCGTCCAGGCGCAGGTACTGGACCTGCTGCGGCTGACCCGGCGGGAGACCGGCGCCGCCACCGTGCTCATCACGCACGACCTCGGGGTGGTCGCCGAGCTGGCCGACCGGGTCGTGGTGATGTACGCGGGCCGGGTCGTCGAGCACGGCACCGTCGCGGCGATCTTCGACGCGCCCCGGCACCCGTACACGCGGGGGCTGCTGGACAGCCTGCCGTCGCTGGACGGCGACGCCGGCGAGCTGACCCCGATCCCCGGGTCGCCGCCGCTGCCGGGCGAGGTCGCGCAGGGGTGCGCGTTCGCGCCCCGCTGCCCGATGGCGCGGGACAGGTGCCTGGTGGAGCGTCCGGAGCTGACCCAGTCCGGGCCGGGGCGGGCGAGCGCCTGCCACTTCCACGACGAGATGGCCGAGGAGGAGAGCGATGACCGAGCTTGACGCGGCGCGGCCGGATCGGGCGCAGCCGGAGGAGGTCCTCGGCGTCACCGGCCTCACCAAGCACTTCCCCGTGCGGTCGGGGCCGCTGCGCCTGCAGACCGGCAGCGTCCACGCGGTCGACGGCGTCGACTTCTCGCTGCCGACCGGGCGCACCCTGGGCCTGGTCGGCGAGTCCGGCTGCGGCAAGACGACCACGGGACGGATGGTGGTGCGGCTCCTGCAGCCCACCGCCGGGCGGATCGTCGTGGCCGGGCGGGACGTCACCGGCGTCCGCGGCGCCGAGCTGCGCGCGCTGCGCCGCGACCTGCAGCTGGTGTTCCAGGACCCGTACGCGTCGCTGTCGCCGCGGATGACCGTCCACGACATCATCGCCGAGCCGCTGCGCGTGCAGGGCCGCTACGACGACGGCGGCCCCGAGCGCGTCGCCGGGCTGCTCGACATGGTGCGGCTCGCGCCGGCGCACGCCCGCCGGTACGCGCACGAGTTCTCCGGCGGGCAGCGGCAGCGCATCGGGATCGCCCGCGCGCTCGCCCTCGGCCCGAAGGTCCTCGTGCTGGACGAGCCGGTCAGCGCGCTGGACGTGTCGATCCAGGCGCAGGTCGTCAACACGCTGCGGGAACTGCAGCGCGAGCTGGGCGTGGCGTACCTGTTCATCTCGCACGACCTGTCGGTGGTGCGGCACGTCTCGCACGAGATCGCGGTGATGTACCTCGGGACGATCGTGGAGCGCGGCACCCGGGACGAGATCTTCCGCAGCCCGGCGCACCCGTACACGCAGGCGCTGCTGTCGGCCGTGCCGCGCACGCGCCCCGGCGCCCGCGAGGGCCGGGAGCGCATCATGCTGACGGGGGACGTGCCGAGCCCGATCGACCCGCCGTCGGGGTGCCGGTTCCGGACCCGCTGCTGGAAGGCGCGGGACATCTGCGCCACCGAGACGCCGGCGCTCACCGACCGCGACGGCGTCGGCCATCCGGCCGCCTGCCACTTCGCCGAGCCGGCCGACGTGCTGGCCACCGCCTGACCCCGAGGAGCGATAGTGCACGACGCAGACCAGCGGCTGGACGCCTCTCCCCTGGAGCCGGGCCCCGCGGGGGGACGGCCGCCCGTCGCCGCCGTACGCCGTTCCGGTGCCGTCCTGATCGCCTCCGGGCAGGTCGCCGCCCGCGACGGGAGACTGATCGCCGAGGGGCGCGTCGGTGACGGCGTGTCGCTCGACGCGGCCCGTTCCTGCGCGCGGCAGTGCGCCCGCAACGTCCTGACCGCCGTCCGGGACGAGCTGTCCGGGCTCGGCGCCGTGGACCATGTCGAGACCGTGTCGGTGTGGGTGGCGTCCGCGCCGGGGTTCACCGACCAGCATCTGGTCGCGGACGCGGCGACGGCCCTGTTCACCGAGGTGTTCGGCGACGATGCCGGACGGCACGCGCGGGTCGCGCTCGGCGTCGCCGCGCTGCCGACCGGCAGCCCGGTCGAGGTGCAGGCCACGTTCCGGCTGCGCACGCCATGACGGACCTGCTCATCACCGGCGGGACGCTCGTCGACGGCACCGGGGCGGCGCCGCGCCGCGCCGACGTCGCCGTCGAGGGCGGCCGGGTCGAGGCGATCGGCGACCTGGCGGGACGTTCCGCCGCGCGGGCGATCGACGCGTCCGGGCAGGTCGTGGCGCCCGGGTTCGTGGACGTCCACACCCATTCCGACCTGACGCTGCTGTCGAACCCGCGGGCGCACAGCGCCGTGCGGCAGGGCATCACGACCGTCGTCGTCGGCAACTGCGGCCTCGGAGTCACGCCCATCGCCGCCGCCCCGTCCGAAGGCCCCCGTGCCCCCCGCGACCACCGTGAGGCCCTGCGCGCCGCCGCCGGATACCTGGACCTGGACCCGTCCGTCCGCTGGGACTGGAGCGATCTGCCCGGCTACCTCGCCGCGCTCGACGCCGCGCGCCCGTCGGTGAACGTGGCGGCGCTCGTCGCGCACACGCCGCTGCGCGCGGCGGCCGTCGGGTTCGGCGACCGTCCGGCCGGCGCCGCCGCGCTCGACCGGATGCGCGGCCTGCTCGGCGACGCGCTCGCGGCGGGCGCCGCCGGCGTCTCCACCGGCCTGGTCTACGCGCCCGTCTGCTACGCCCGCGAGGACGAGCTGGAGGCGCTCGGCCGCACCGCCGCCGCGCACGGGAGGCTGTTCGCCTGGCATGTCCGCGACTACGCCGACGGGCTGCTCGACTCCGTCCGGCAGGCGCTGCGGGTCGCGGCGGTGACGGGCTGCCGCACCCAGGTCTCGCACCTGGTCGCGGTCGGGCGGCGCAACCACGGCTCGGTCGCGCGGGCGCTGGAGCTGATCGACGCCGCGCGGGACGCCGGCCTGGACGTCGCCTTCGACATCTACCCCTACCTGGCCGGGAACGCGCCGCTGTCGCAGCTGCTGCCCGCGTGGGCGCAGGAGGGCGGCGAGGGGCCGATGCGGGCCCGGCTCACCGAGCCCGCCGTCCGCGCCCGCGTCCGGGACGCGTGGCGCGGCATGCCGAACGCGTGGGACGACATCGCCGTCGGCGGGCGCACCCTGCCCGATCTCGCCGCCGACGCGGGCACCGACCCGCCGGAGGTCGCCCTCGACCTGGTCGCCGAGCACGGCAACGGCGTGCAGATGGTGGCGGGCGGGCGCAGCGAGCGCGACCTCGCCGACGCGCTCGCGCATCCCGCCGGCGTCATCGGGTCCGACGGCCAGGCCCTCGACCCGGACGGCCCCACCGGGCACGGCACGCCGCATCCCCGCTCGTTCGGCTGCTATCCGCGGCTGTTCGCCGAGTACGTCCGGACGGGCCGGATCGGGATCGCCGAGGCCGTCCGCAAATGCACGTCCGCCGCCGCCGAGCGGGCCGGGCTCGCCGGGCGCGGGGTGCTGCGCGGCGGGGCCGCCGCCGACATCGTCGTTTTCGACCCCGGCCGTATCGCCGATCGGGCTACGTTCACAGCACCACAGCGGTATCCGGAGGGGATCTCCGCGGTCGTCGTCGGCGGCCGGACCGTGGTCGAGGACGGCGCGCACGGCGGCGCCCGGCCCGGCGAGATCCTCCGTATCCCCTGAACGCGCATCCCTTGCACCGCGCTTTCCCCGAACGGAGACGAGGCACCCATGGAAACAGCCCGAGGGACGGGGTCCGGGACACGTCCCGCGGCCCGCCGCCGCAACGTGGACGACGACCGGCCCGCGGCGGCCAACTACCACGCCAACGCGCTCGCCCGCGGCCTGGCACTGCTGGAACGGCTCGCCGCGCGCGGCGGCACGCTCACCCTGAACGACTTCTCCACCGGCACCGGGCTGCCGAAGAGCACGCTCGTCCGGCTCCTCGCCGTCCTGGAGGAGATGGGGTACGTGGTCCGCGCCGACGAGCGCCCCGCCTACCGGCTCGGCCACAAGACCCTCACCCTGTCGACCGCGTACCTGACCGGGCTGGACCTGTCCCAGGTCGCGGGCGGGCACCTCGCCGAGGTCGCCGACGCGACCGGGCAGACCGCCAACCTCGGCGTGCTGGACGGGCGCGAGGTCCTGCACGTGTGCGTCCGCGAACCCGACCGGCCGATCCGCTTCCACACCACGCCCGGCACCCGCGACGCCGCGTACTGCACCGGGCTCGGCAAGATGCTGCTCGCCGGGCTCGACCCGGCCGACCTCGCCCCGCACCTGCCGCCCGAGCCGTTCCCCGCCCGCACCGAGCACACGCTGACGACCGTCGCCGCGCTGGCCGCCGAGCTGCGCGCCACCGCCGAGCGCGGCCACGCCCTGGACGACAACGAGGGCAGCGTCGGCCTGCGCTGCGTCGCCGCGCCGGTCGAGGTGGACGGCGCCTGCGTCGCCGCGCTCAGCGTGTCCGGGCCGTCCGCCGAGTTCGACGGCGACCGCCGCGACCGCTACCTGGACCTGCTGCGCGCCGCCGCGGCCGGCCTCGCGGCCGACGCCGACGTCGTCGCCGCCCTGGAGTTCCTGCGCTCGTCCCTGCGCTCGTCCCCGCGCGCCGACCCGCCCCGTCCCCGGGAGGATTCTTGATCGACTTCCACACCCACTGCCAGCGGCCCGAGCACTGGGGCCACGAGTGGGACGACCACTGGAAGCCCGTCTACGGGCGCGGCGCCCACGCGTTCACCGCCGCCGACTACGACCGCGCCATGGCGGACGTGACGGCCGCGTGCGTGTTCGGCATCCGCGCCACCGCCGCCGGGGTCCTCACGCCGAACGCCCACACCGAGGAGTTCTGCGCGGAGACCGCCACCGAGACGATCGGGTTCATGGCGCTCGACCCCACCGACCCGGACGTCCTCGACCAGCTCGCCGACGGCGTCGCGCGCGGGCTGCGCGGCATCAAGCTGTACCCGGTGCTGGCGCTGTTCGACCCGCGCGACACCCGCCACGACCCGTTCTACCGGGCCGCGGCCGGCGCGGGTCTGGTCGTCCTGTGGCACATGGGCGCCACCCCGAGCCCGGCCGGGGACCTGTCGGTCAGCAACCCGCTGGTCGTGGACGACGTCGCCCGCCGGCACCCGGACCTGGTGCAGATCATCGCGCACCTCGGGCACCCGTGGCAGCGCGAGACGATCGTGACGCTGCGCAAGAACCGCCGCGTGTACTCCGACGTGTCGGCGTCCTGGGCCCGCCCGATGGACGGCTACCTGGCGCTGGCCCGCGCGCAGGAGTGGGACGTGGTCGACAAGCTCGTGTTCGGCTCCGACTTCCCGCTCTGGACGCCCGCCGAGGCCGTCGCCGGGCTGCGCGAGATGGTCGGGCGGCGCCCGTCCGGCTTCCCCGAGATCAGGAAGGAGACCGTCGAGTGGCTGCTGGACGGCGACCCGCGACCGCAGATGGGCCTCGCATGACGGCCCTCGACTCGCTGCCCACGCCCGCGCTCCTCGTCGACCAAGCCCGCATGGAGGCCAACCTGGCCGCCATGTCCGCCGCGATCGGCGCCGCCGGGGTCGCGCTGCGCCCGCACTTCAAGACCTCCAAGTGCCTCGCGGTCGCGCGCCGCCAGCTCGCCCACGGCGCGATCGGCTTCACCTGCGCCACCCCGGCCGAGGTCGAGCTGCTCCAGGACGAGGGCGTCGGCGACGTCCTGTGGGCGCACCAGCCGGTCGGCCCCGCCAAGGTCGCCTTCGCCGTCCGGGCCCTGGCCCGAGGCGGGCTGACCATCGCGCTCGACTCCCTCGAAGCGGCGGAACCGCTCGCGGCGGCGGCCGCCTCCGCCGGCGTCGCCGTCCCCTTCGTGCTGGAGGTCGACACGGGCCTGCACAGAGCCGGCGTCGACCCCGGCCGCGCCGTTGCGGCCGCCGCCGCACTCACCGCCCTGCCCGCTTTGGAGCTGCGGGGCGTCCTCACCCACGAGGGCCACCTGGCCGCGCACGGCCCCGACCGCGCCGGTCTGGAGGCGGCGGGCGACCTGGCCGGACGCACCCTGGTACAGGTCGCCGAAGCCCTGCGCGCCGAAGGCCACGCATGCCCGCTGGTCTCGGTCGGCTCGACACCCGGCGCCACGTCCGCGCCGTTCGCCGCCGGAGTCACCGAAGCCCGCCCCGGTACCTACGTGTACTTCGACGCCAACCAGGTCGGCCTGGGGAGCGCCCGGATCGAGCAGTGCGCGCAGACCGTCCTGACCCGCGTCACGAGCGCCCAGCGCCCCGGAACCGTCATCATCGACGCGGGCATCAAGGCGATGAGCTCCGACACCATCGCGACCGCCGGAATCCTGGGCATCGTCTGCGACCCGTCCGGCCGCCCCCTGGAGGGCATCGACTTCACCGCCGGAAACGAGGAGCACGGCTACCTGACCGGCCCGGGAACGTCCGGCCTCCGGGTCGGCGACCTACTCCGGATCGTCCCCAACCACGCTTGCGGCACCACCAACATGTGGAGCGCACTGCATTTCGTGGACGGCGACCGGGCGGTGGCCAGCCATCCGATCGAAGCGCGCTATTGAATGCGCTGCGAGCGTTGACATGGAATGGTATTCCGTGTTGCATCCGGGAACTATGCGACTCCGTCGAAGTACCGCCATCGCCCTGACCGCACTGCTCGCGCTCGGATTCTCCGGCGCCGTGGCGCACGCGGCCCCGTCCATTCCCTCGTCCCCGGACCGGCCCGACGTGATCGTGGCCCAGGCCGCGCCGGGCAAGAAACTGCATTTCCCGAACATGGAGCGGCTGAACGACGGGTCCCTCGTCGCGGTGGCCCGCGAGGGCACCGGCCACACCGGGCAGGACGGCCGGCTGCTGATGCTGACCGGCACGGACGGCGGCCGCACCTGGTCGGCGCCGCAGACCGTGCACGACTCCCGCTACGACGACCGCGACCCGATGATCACGCAGCTGCGGTCCGGCCGGCTGCTGCTGAGCTGGTTCCAGATCGACTACTCGGTCTCACCGGCCGAGCCGATGGGGGTGTTCGTCCGGCACAGCGACGACGGCGGCGCCACCTGGTCGGAGCCGGTCGCGGTGGAGACCTCGCTGAGCGGCGAGTCCGACATCGTCGACACCTACGAGCTGGGCTGGGCGGCGAGCCACGGGCAGATCAAGGAGCTGCCCTCCGGCGAGCTGATCGTCCCGCTGTACGGCACCGTCCCCGACGACCGCTGGCAGCGCGCCACCGTGGTGCGCAGCCTGGACGGCGGTGCGTCGTGGCACGCGGGCACCGAGTCGCTGATCGCGTCCGCGCAGGGCACCCACTACCAGGAGCCGGTGCTCACCGTCCTGCCGGACGGGACGGTCCACGCCCTGCTGCGCGTCGGGACGGCGGCCTCCACGATGGGCGCGGTCAACTCCCAGGAGTCCTGGTCGCACGACGGCGGACGCACCTGGACGGCACCCGCCGAGATCGACCTCGTGACCTCCTCGGCCCATACCGAGGTCCTGCGGAACGGTGACGTCTTCCTCGCCTACGGCGACCTCTCCGGGCACTTCACCGAGCGGCGCGGCACCGTCGGCGCCGTCCTGCGCGACCCCGGCCGCTCGTGGACCGGCGCGCCGCGTGAGCTGGTGTACGACTCGGGGACCGGCGACCAGGCCAACCCCGCCGTCGCCGAGGTCCGTCCCGGCCGGGTCCTCGTCCTCGGCTTCGACTCCGCCAAGCGGCAGTTGGTCGGCGACTTCGTCGACGTGGCCGGCATCCGCGACGAGCCCGTCGACCCGCGCCGCGTCGACCTGGCCGCGCTGCACGCCGCGGGCCGCCTCACCGTCGACACCGATCTCACCTACACCTCCCCCGGCCGCCCGAACGTGGGACCGGCCGGCCCGATCGACGGCGTGGTCGGCTACTACGACGCCGCCTGGAAGGCCGGCGCGGCACCCGCCCGGTACACCGTCACCTTCGATGGGCCGCGCCGCGTGGCAGAGGCCGGCGTCGCCCTCAAGCCCGGCTACGCCGAAGCGGCGACGATCAGGGTGCGCACCCCGGACGGCACCTGGCGGACCGTCGGCGACCTCGACGACCGGATCCGCTACGGCGACGACCTCACCTGGTTCCGGGTCGGTCCCGGCACCCCGATCGACGCCGTCCAGGTGGAGATCACCCAGTCCAGCGGCTGGGCGGTCCTCGCCGAACTGGGCCTCCGCTCCCCCGCCGGCCGTTGATCTGATCACGCCGCCACGACGGGGCCCGCATGCGCGCCTCTTCCCCGTCAGCGGAGGTAGATGAGGCCGTCGATGCCCACCTTGGGGCGGCCCTTGGTGCCGGCCACGACGATCTTGATGGTGTGCTTGCCGCTGGCCGTCCAGGTGCGGCCCCGGGTGAGCCGGCGGTTGGCGGTGGACGAGGCGCGGGTGTCGAGGGTGCCGATCTTGGCGCCGTCAGCCTCCGTCCATGGCCGAGCCATGATCAGGAGCGCTGCGACCGCGCTAAGTGGCACACATGTCCGGATGGCCGGTGGGGCCGACCCTCTGATCGTGATCGCGGCCGGTAGTGGACGGGAGGAGGCGGGGGGCCACGGCGGCGGCGACCGTCGCGGCCGCCGCGGAGAGGATCACCACCGTCCAGGCGCCCGGGCCCAGCGGGGTGCAGCCGAAGAACTGGCTGATGCCCGGCGTCTCGACGATGGCGAACAGCGCGGCGGCCGAGACCGCGCAGGTGGCCAGCAGGAGGGGGCTGTGCCAGCGGGCGATGAGGGTCTGGCCGAGCTGGGCGCCGACCAGGGCGGCCAGGCCCATCGTGGAGGCGCGGCCGCCCGGGACGATCGTGCCGAGCCGGCCGATGTGCCAGGAGGCCAGGGCGGCGGCCGCGGTGGCGGTGCCGCGCACGGCCAGGACCCGGCCCATGTCCTGCCCGGTGAACCCGCGGACGGGCGCCGCGCCGAGCGGGGGCGCGGCGTCCGGCCCGGGGGCGGCCGGGGTGATCGCCACGGCGAGCGACGGCAGCATGTCGGTCAGCATGTTGACGACCAGGAGCTGGCGGGTGCTGAGCGGCGCCCGCCCGCCGAGGGCCGTGCCGAGGACGGTGAAGGCCACCTCCCCCGCGTTGCCGCCGACGAGGATCGCGGTGGCGTCGCGCACGCTGTGCCACAGGGCGCGGCCCTCGCGCAGCGCGTCCAGGATGAGCGCGGTGTCGGGCGCGGTGAGGACGAGGTCCGCCGCGGAGCGGGCGGCGCCGGAGCTGCGGCCGGCGACCGCGATGCCGACGTCGGCGCGGCGGATGGCGGCGGCGTCGTTGGCGCCGTCGCCGGTCATCGCCACCACCCGTCCGGCCTTGCGCAGGTCCCGCACGATGCGGACCTTGTGGGCGGGCGAGACCCGGGCGAAGACCGCGGCGCGCTCGACGGCCCGGACCCGGTCGGCGGCGGGCATCGCGTCGAGCTCGGCGCCGGTGACGACCCGGTCGGCGTCCGGGATGCCGAGTTCGGCGGCGACGGCCGCGGCGGTGTCGGGATGGTCGCCGGTGATCATGGTGACCCGCACGCCCGCCTCGTGCAGCCGCTGCACCGCCTCCTGCGCGGTGGGGCGCGGCGGGTCGGCGATGCCGACGAAGCCGAGCAGGGTGAGGTCGGCGACGCGGTCGGCGAGCTCGCCGCGCGGCGCGGCCACCGGGTCGGGGACGGCCCGCTCGGCGATGGCGAGGACGCGCAGGCCCTGCCCGGCCAGCCGCCGGACCGCCGCGGCGGCGGCCCGCCGCCGGGCGGCGGTGAGCGGCGCGTCCGCCCCGGACCGCGCGGGGATCCGGGAGCACTTGGCCAGCAGGACCTCGGGCGCGCCCTTGACCGCGATGACCGCGCGGTCGCCGTCGTGCCCGAGGGAGGCGGAGAAGCCGCGGGTGGTCTCGAAGGGCAGTTCCTCGTCCAGCCGCCACCGGCCGTCGGGCGGCAGGGTCGCCGCGCGGTCCAGCACGGCCCGGTCGGTGGCGTGCGGGGCCTTCCGGCCGCCGGGCGGCGGGCAGGCGCGCGCGGCGGTCCGCAGGATGCGGCGGCCCTCGTCGCCGGTGAGCGGCAGCGGGCGGGCCGGCCCGGCCGCGCGGACGAGGCGGAGCCGGCCCTCGGTGAGGGTGCCGGTCTTGTCGAAGCACAGGGTGTCGACCCGGCCGAGCCCCTCCAGGGCGCGGGTGGAGCGGACGAGCACGCCGAGGCCGGACAGCCGCCGGGCGGCGGCGAGCTGCGAGGCCGTGGCGACGAGCGGCAGCCCCTCGGGGACGGCGGCGACGGCGACCGCGACCCCCGATTCCAGGGCCCGGCGCAGCGGCAGGCCGCGCAGCGTGCCGAGCACGGTGACGGCCGCTCCGCCGAGCGCGGTCGCGGGCAGGGCCTGGTGGGTGAGTTCGGCCAGCCGCGCCTGCATGCTGGCGGAGGTGTCGGCGGCTCCGGCGAGCGCGGCGGCCCGTCCGGTCTCGGTGGCGTCGGCGGTGGCGACGACGAGGGCGACGGCGCTGCCCGCGACGACCGTGGTCCCCTCGTAGACCATGCAGTGCCGGTCGGCGGGGTCGGCGCCGGGGGACGGCTCGACGCTCTTGTCGACGGGGACGGACTCGCCGGTCAGCGTGGCCTCGTCCACCTCCAGCGACTCGGCCCACAGCAGCCGGGCGTCCGCCGGGACGACGTCCTCCGAGCGCAGCAGGACGAGGTCGCCGGTGCACAGGCGGTCGGCGGTCACCCGGTCGCTTCCGGCGTTGCGGAGCCGCGCGAAGTCCGGCTCGCCGGCCGGCGGCCGCGGCACCGCCGACACCCGCCGGGCCTGGATCCGCTGGCCCAGCATCAGCTCCCCGAGGGCGCGCTCGGCCCGCATCCGCTGGGCGCCGCCGATGAGGGCGTTGCCGGTCATGACGGCGGCGACCAGCGCCGCGTCCACGCTGGAGCCGATCACCGCCGAGGCCGCCGCGCCGAGCGCGAGGATCGGCGTCAGCGGGTCGTCGAGCTCCTGCCGGACGGCGGCGGCGAGGCGCAGCAGCGTCCCGGCGGGGCCGGTCGCGGGCCGGCGCGGCGGCGGCGCCTCCGCCTGCCCGGCCGCGCCGGGGACCAGCCGCCGGTACGCCTCGTCCGCGGTGAAGACGTGCCAGGCGTCCCGGACGATGGGCGGCGGCAGCGGGCGGTGGTTCAGCCGCCGGGCGCTCAGCGCGTTCGCCAGCATCGCCGACAGCGCGGCGGCGTGGACGGGCGGGACGTCCTGCCAGGAGCCGGTGAGGCGGCGCAGCCTCCCCGGTCCGATGCGGCGGCGGCGCCGTCCGACGATCAGCAGCGCGCCCAGCGCGGACGCGCTCAGCGCGAGTTGCGCGGACCGGTGGGCGGCGCGCCGGGCGAACGGGACGGCCGTCAGCAGCCGCCACGCCTCGGCCAGGCCGGGCCCGCAGACGAGGTCGGCGCGCCAGTCGGCCAGCCCGTGCCCGCGCAGGACGCTGACCCCGACGTCGGCCGCGTCGAGCGCCTCGTCCTGGCCGGAGGCGATGGCGAGGACCCCGTGCCCCTCCTCCTGCAGCTCCCGCACCGACCGCGCCAGGTCCGCGACGGCCGTGGGGGTGTCGTCGCCCCAGGCGAGCAGTTCCCTGGTGCTGGCGTGCTCGGTGAGGACGACCACGTCGGCCGCCTCGTGCGCCGCCGACAGCAGCGCCTCGGCGAGGCGGTCCAGCGAGCAGCCGACCCGGATCCGGCCGCACCGCACGCCCCCGTCGTCGAGCAGGTCGAGGGTGACGCCGTCCGGGTCGGCGGGGCCGGCGGACGGCGCGTCGGCCGCCCGCTCCAGCCGCCATCCCGCCCCCGGCCGGCCGGGCTCGGGCCGCTGCGGCCACGGCCCCGGCCGCGCGAGGTCGTCGCGGCCGTACCCGGCGAGCACTCCGCCGGCGAGCCGCCACACGTCCGCGTCGTCCAGCGCGCCGCTCGTGGAGACCGCCGACAGCAGCCGCGGCTCCCCGTCGCACAGCACCGCGGAGTCGATGACGACCGCGTCGACCCGGTCGAGCCGGCGCAGGGCCCCGGGGTCCAGGACGACCACGCCGCGGCGGGAGAGGTCGTGCCCCAGCACGGCGGCGAACGCCTCGCGGCCGGACCGCGCCGCCTTCGGCACCGTCGCGAGCAGCATCTCGGCGACGGCGGACGGGTCGTGGGTGCCGGCCATGACGCCGGCGGCCCCGAGCAGGTCGGCCAGCGCGGTGCGGTTCGCGGCCCGCTCCACCGGCCCGTCCGGCAGCGGGCACGGCCGCTCCGCGGGGGTGCCGCAGTCCTGCGGCAGGCGGCCCGCCACCGCCAGCTGCGGCTCCCGGCGCCGCCACGCGTCGCGGCGCGCCCGGATCTCGTGCAGCTGGAAGGCGCGGTGCACGGCGTCGGTGGCCACCGGCGCGACGCCCTGCCCGGCCCCCTGGACGATCGCGTTGGCCGCGCCGAGCAGGGCGTCGGCGCGGAGCCCGCCGAGCCGCCGCTCCAGCGCGGACCGCAGCTGCGGGACCGAGTCGGCCAGCGCCACCGCCGCGCGCACCGGGCTCGGCACCGGCGGCAGGAGCAGCAGCCGGCCGGCCAGGGCCGCCGCGGCGCCCGCACAGTCGGTCGCCAGCGCCGTCACCGCGGCCGTCCGCGCCATCTCGTCGTCCGGCCGGCGGGCGTGCGCGGAGTCGTCGAAGCCGCCGGGCCGGTGGGCGTCCTCCACCTCCTGGACGGCCTGGACGAGGGAGTCCAGGTCCACCGAGCCCTGCGCGTAGGAGACGAGGACGTGGCCCGCGACCGCGTTGACCTCCGCCCAGCGGACGCCGTCCACGCGCCGCAGCGCCTCGGTCAGCGCCCGCGCGTACCGCCGGTGCCGCGGCCCGCCGCCCGACAGGCCCTTCGCCTGGATGTGCGCCCGCCCACCGTGCGCCCACACCCGCCGGGCGGGTCCCCCGGCGGCGAGGACCGCAACGGAGCCGGCCGCCCGGCGCACGCCCGTGCCGAGGTCGCCGATCCCGTGGGCGGCGCCCGCGGCGGCCCGCGCCGTGGTGCGCACCCCGGCGGCGGTCGTGCGCGCTCCGAGCGCCGCGCCGTGGAGGGCCAGTCTCGACGCCGTGTCCGCCGCCGCGACCGGCACGGAGAGCGCCGTCCTGGCCAGCGACATCCCCGGAATCCCCACCGCCCGCTCCTCCGACCTGCCGTAACCCGAGACCGACCAGGCATCCCGAGTACCCGGCCGGAAGCCGGGGCAAACGGCGCGGCCCCGCTAGGGCCGGGTCACCACTGCCCGGCCGTCTCGGTGGACCGGCGCACCGGACGGCCGTCCACGAGGTCGTAGCGGTTCATCGCGGCGAGCGGCGGCGAGTACACGTGCACGCTGACCGCCGGGGCCGCCGAGACGTTGCGGACCTCGTGCAGGTACTCGGGCCCGAACGCGCGCGGACGGCCCGCCGTGACCGTCCGCACCGCGCTCAGGTCGTCCTCCTCCAGGGCGCCCAGCGCCACCGCGAACGCGCCGCGCGAGCCGCCGTGGTCGTGCAGCCCGGTGCTCTGGCCGGGCAGCCAGCTGATCAGCCAGATCTCCCGGTCACCGTCGCGGTGCAGGCGTTCGTACCAGCGGCCCCGCGGGCTGAGCCGCACGCGCGGCAGCCACGCGTCGCGGTGCTCGGCCAGCTCCGCCGCCGTCGCGGCCAGGGCGGCGGACCGCCCGGTGGTGGTGGTCGTCATGTGCCGGATTCCCTCTCGTGACTCGTCGGATGCGGCCGCCGTGCGCGCCGGGGCGACACAGGCCACCGGCCAGCCGTCCCAGATCGACGTGCGGCCGCGTCCACAGAGAGGGGTCGGAGTGCATGCGACCAGCATGGCGAGGATTCCCTACTTAGTCAATCGGAATTATCGGATCGCCTCGTCCAGGGCGGCGGCCAGGGCGGCGTTGAGGCGGTAGGCGAGGCGCACCTCGTCGATGACGCGGTCCTGTTCGGGCTCGTCCCACGGGACGGTGTCGAGGAGGTCGCGGTAGCGGTCCTTGAGCTGCTTCGGCCTGCCGTCGAAGCGGTAGAAGCGGACGCCGTCGTCGCCGGTCAGCCCGTAGGTCCGCGCGATCCGCGCGCCGATGACCTGGCCGCCGGACAGGTCGCCGAGGTAGCGGGTGTAGTGGTGCGCGACGAAGCCGGCGGGCCAGTCGAAGCAGACCTCGCGCATGCGGTCGCAGTAGCGGCGTGTCGCGTCGTTGGGGCGGACGCGCTCCGTCCAGTCCGGCCCGTAGTAGAACGCCAGGTCGGACTGGAGCCCGGCGCGGCGGCGGAGGACGGGCAGGTCGAACCGGCCCGCGACCTCGTCGCCGCGCATGCGGTCGGCGGCCTCTTCGAGGACGTCGTAGACGAAGTGCAGCTGCCCGATCAGGGCGGCGTACTGGTCGCGGGTGAGCCGCCCCTCCAGCAGGGCGGTCATGTACGCCGTCTGCTCGGTGTCGCCGTGGTCGGGACGGGTGGCGGTCCGGAGGCGGGCCGAGAAGCGTTCCCGGGTGGCGTTCAGGGTCATGGGTTCCGGGGTCATGGGGTCTCCTTGCTGTGGGGCGCCGGTGGGCGTTCCGGCAGGACGAGCGGACGGGCCGTGCGGGGGTGGGGAAGGACCTCGATGCCGTGCCGGTAGACCTCGCTGAGCAGCTCGGTCGTGAGGACGTGCCGGGGCGGGCCGCAGGCCGCGATCCGGCCGTGCGCAAGGACCGCGACCCGGTCGGCGTAGGCGGCGGCGAGGTCCAGGTCGTGGACGACGGCGATGACGGCGCGCCCGCGCGCCGCCTCGTCCCGCAGCAGGGCGAACACCTGCTCCTGGTGGTGGATGTCGAGGGCGGCGGTCGGCTCGTCGAGCAGCAGCGTCCCCGCGCGCTGGGCCAGCACGCGGGCGAGCGCCGCCCGCGCCTGCTCGCCGCCGGACAGGGCAGGGAAGGGCCGGTCGGCGAACACGGCGACGTCGGCGTCGCGCATGGCCCGCGCCACGGCGGCGTCGTCCTCGTCCTCCAGGCCGGTGCCCGCCCAGGGGCTGCGGCCCATCCGGACGACCTCGGCGACGGTGAACGCGAACGCGAGGGCGTGATGCTGCGGCAGCGTCGCCCGCCGCATGGCCTGCTCGCGCGCCGTCCACGCGCCGAGCGGGCGGCCGTGGAGGGCGACCTGCCCGGCCGACGGGCGCAGGTCGCCGGTCAGCGCCGCCAGCAGGGTCGACTTCCCCGCGCCGTTGGGCCCCACGAGCAGGAGGGTCTCGCCGTGCCGCACCTCCAGGTCGACGCCGTCCAGGACGGTCCGGGCGTCCCGCTGGACGGTGACGCCGTGCGCGGCGAGCGCCACCGAGCCGGGCTCGGACGGCTCGGGGAGGCGCACCCGGCGGCGCAGCGCGATCACTGCCAGCCCCCGGCTCGGGTCCGGGTCCGGCGCAGCAGCCAGAAGAAGAACGGCCCGCCGACCAGCGACGTCAGCACGCCGAGCGGGAGTTCCTGGTAGGCGATGGACGTCCGGGCCACCACGTCGGCGACGACGACGAGCACCGCGCCGCCGAGCGCGGACGCCGGGAGCAGGACGCGGTGCCCCGGCCCCGCCGCCATCCGCACCAGGTGCGGGACGACCAGCCCGATGAACGCGATGATCCCGCTGAACGCCACCGCCGCCGAGGTGGTGAGGGCGATGACCGCGATGCCGGTGAAGCGCAGCCGCTCCACGTCCACGCCGAGCTGCCGGGCGGGCCGCTCGCCGAGCGCCAGGACGTCCAGGCGGCGGGCGCAGGCGTAGGCGATCGCGATGCCGGCGGCGGCGCACGGTGCGACGGCCGCGACGGCGGGCCAGGTCGCGGACGCGAGGCTGCCGAGCTGCCAGGACGTGATGGCCCGCAGCGCGTCGTTGCCCGAGGCGAACATGAGCAGGCCGAGCGCGGCGGAGGTGACCGCGTTCACCGCGATGCCGGTGAGCAGCAGCGTGACCACCTCGGTGCGCCCGCCGGACCGCGACACCGCGTAGACCAGCAGCGTGGTCGCCAGCCCGCCGGCGAACGCGGCGAGGACGACCGTCCAGTCGCCGAACGCGGTCAGCCCGAACACGATCACGGTGGCGGCGCCGGTCGCGGCGCCCGACGACACCCCGATCACGCCGGGTTCGGCGAGCGGGTTGCCGAAGATGCCCTGCATCATCGCGCCGCCGCAGCCCAGCGCCGCGCCGGTGACGACGGCGAGCACGACGCGGGGGAAGCGGACGACCCACAGCGCGTTGTCGGCCTGCGGCCCGGACGGCATGGGCCCGATGTCCAGCCCGAGCCGGTGCGCGATGGAGCCGAGCACTTCGGCGGGCGGGATGTTGACCTGCCCGAGGCTCGCCCCCGCGATGACCGTCACCACGAGCGCGGCGGCCAGCCCGCCGATGAGCAGCGTCCCGCGCAGCCGCGCCGGGCGCTTGGCGGCGCCGGACGCCGCCGGGACGCCCGCCTTCTCCTGGACGGCGGTCATGGCGCGCACGGCCGGTAGACGGCGGCGGCGAGGGCCTCGATGGTCGCGCCGGTGCGGGGGCCGAACGTCAGCAGGCTGCCGTCGTCGGCGTCCACCACCCGCCTGTTGCGGCCGGCCGGGGTCTGCGCGACGCCGGGCAGCCCGACCAGCCCGCCGACGCCGCCGACCGACTCCAGGCCCTTGGTCAGGACGAGGATCACCTCGGGCGCCGCGTTGATCATGCCTTCGCTGGTCAGCGGCCGGAAGCCGGACAGCCCGGCCTCCGTCCCGGCGTCCACGGCGCCGATCGCCTCGATCAGCGCGTCCGACCCGGCGCCCTTGCCGCCGATGAGGTAGACGCCGGCGGTCCCGCGCAGGTAGAGGAAGGCGATGCGCAGCGGCGCGGCCGAGGCCGCGGCGGTGTCGCGTCCCGCCTTGATCTCGCCGTCGATCCGGGCGCGCAGCTTCCGGCCCGCCGCCGGGACGCCCAGTGCCCCGGCGACCGCCGTGACGTGCCCGCCGATCGCGGGCAGCGTCTGGTCGTCGCCGATGAGGACGACGGGGACGCCCGCCGCGCGCAGCTGCTCCATCGCCTCGGGCGGCCCGATCCCGGCGTCGGCGAGGACGACGGTCGGGTCCAGCCGCAGGATCGCCTCGGCGGACAGGTCGTGGCCGTTGGTGGTCACGAGCGGCAAATGCGCGGTGCCCTCGAACGTGGTGGAGGCGTCCCGGCCGACCATGTGCTTTCCGAGCCCCAGGCTGTAGACGATCTCGGCGAGCGAGCCGTACATGTTGAGCGCGAGGATGCGGTCCGCACTGCGGACGGTGACCTTCCTCCCGTCCGCGGACTCCACCGTGGCGGGCAGTCTCGGCTCGGGCTCCGGCCCGATCGGCGCCACGTCGCGGCCGACCTCGACCGTGGACGGCCCGCAGCCCGCGACCGGGTCGGCGGCGGACTTCCCGGCGGAGGCCGTACCGGCGGCGCAGCCGCTCACCAGCAGCCCGGCCAAGGCGGCGCACACGCCGAGGACGCGCGGTCGTACGAGGTTCACCTGGCGTCCCCGGCGTCCCGACGGCGGCGGAGGACGAGGAAGGCCCCGCCCGCGACCACGACGGCGGCGGCCGCGCCGCCGGCCCACACCGCGACCGGGATCCCGCCCTCGTCGAAGGTGACGGGGACGCGGACGTCCTGCGTGCGGTCCTGGCTGCGGGTGTGGTCGGCGCGGCTGGCCACCACGCACCGGGTCTTCGCGCAGTCGACGGTGCCGGAGAGCTTCGCCGACACGTTGAGAGTGACGCTGAACGTGCCGCCCTCCCCGTAGCGGACGGCGAGGTCGCGCCCGTACGGGGGCGGGTTGTCGGAGATCCAGTGGGACGCGCCCGTGGAGCCCGCCGTGTCGGCGCCGCCGCCGCACGGGCTCGGCGCCTTGCCGGGCCCGTTGTCCTTGCAGAAGACGACGTAGACGCCCTTGCGGGTGTCGAAGCCCTTGCCACTCACCGTGACCGTCTCGCCGTCGGCCTTCAGGCCGGACGTCGCGGACACGGTGAGGGTCTGGCCCTGTGCGCCGGTCGCGGAGGCGGCGTCGGCGTGGGCCGCCGCCGTTCCGGTCCATGCGGTCAGGCCCAGAACCCCGAGCAGCAGGGGTGTGCGCAGCGGTCTCATTCGTCCGTCCCAGTGCCGTTGACGTGCTGATCCGGCGTGGTGCCTCTTTACGCCGGGCGATCTTTACCTTAACTTAGCCTCACCTAACATCTTTTAGGCAAGCCTTACCTAAGGAGCAATCTGCGTGAGCCGGTGTCAGCGCATCGTCGGTTCGGCCGCCGCGGCGGGCGTGAGCCTGGTCGCGGCGGGCGTCGGCCTGGTCGCGGTCGCCGCGCCGGCGCACGCGGCGGCGCTGCGCGTCTCCCAGACGGCGAACCTCGCGCCGGCCGGCCAGTCGGTGACGGTCTCCGGCTCCGGGTTCGACGCCGCCCGCAACAACGGGTTCGGCGTGTACGTCGTCTTCGGGCCGCGCCGGGCCGACTTCCACCGCAACGCCAACGCGTTCGCGTCCGCGGTGTGGGTGCACCCGAAGGGCGGCGGCGGTGGCCAGGCGCGGATGACGGCCGCCGGAACGTTCTCGGTCACGCTCACGGTGAAGGCCAAGTACACCGACGGCGACGGACGGGCCGTCGACTGCGCCGCGACCGGCTGCTCCGTGATGGCGTTCGCCGCGCACGGCGTACCCGACCGCAGCCAGGACGCGTTCGTCCCGATGTCGTTTCGCGGTTCCCGCCCGAGCGGCACGGATTCCGGCGCGGGCCGCCCCGCCTCCGGCTCCACGTCCGGCTCCGGTGGTGGGACGACGGCCGGTCCTGCGACCCCGCCTTCCGCCGCTTCGGGCACGCCCGCGCCGGCCGCCGGGGCACCGCAGGCGTCCCTCGCCGGCTCGGCGACCCCGCTGGCCGTCGAGCCGTTCCGGGAGACGGCCGCCGGTGCGCCCGCGCGGTCGCCCTGGCCGTTCTGGCTCGCGGTCGGCGCCGTCGCCGCCGCCGCGCTCGCGGTCCGGCGCCTCGCCCGCCGCCGCCCCTGACCTCGCCTCCGGCGACCTCCGATCTCCGGCGCATCCCGCGCCGGTGCCCCCCTGCAACCAGGAGAACGTATGAGATCCCCTCTCGGCCGGACGTCGCGCCGGGCCGCCGTCCTCGGCACGACCGCCCTGCTCGGGCTCGGCCTCGCGGCGGCGCCCGCCCTCGCCGCCGGCCCGTCCACCACCGTCACGCCGACGACCGGCGCGGACCCCGCCGGCCAGGACATCACCGTCACCGGCAGCGGATTCGACCCGAACAAGAACAACGGCTTCGGCGTCTACGTGGCGTTCGGGCCGAAGAGCGGCGACGACTGGTACCTCAACGCCAACGCGTTCCAGGCCACCAAGTGGGTGCACAAGAACGCGTCCGGCAGCGCCGGCCAGGCCAAGATGAACACCGACGGCACCTTCGACCTCACCCTCAGCGGCATCAAGGCGCAGTACACCGACGGGGACGGCAAGAACGTCGACTGCCTCGTCACCCAGTGCTACATCCTGACGCTGGCCGCGCACGGGTCGCCCGACCGCAGCCAGGACACGGCGGTCCCGGTCACCTTCGTGGGCGGCGAGAACCCCGACCCGGGCGGCGAGGACCCCGGTGAGAACCCGGGCGACCCGGGTGAGGGCGGCAGCGGCGACCAGCGCATCACCGCGAACGTCACCCGGACCGGCGCGCTCAGCATGTCGATGGCCGGCACCGACGTGGCCCTCACCGACGCCGCCCCCGGCGGCACCGCGACGGGCGCGCTCCACAAGGCGACCGTCACCGACGCGCGCGGCACCGACGCGGGCTGGAACCTCGTCGGCCAGATGGGCGACCTCACCTCGGCCGAGGGCGGCACCATCCCCGCCGCGAACCTGGCGTGGACGCCGAACGCGGCGGTCGTCGAGGACGGCTCCGGCGCCACCGTCACGCCCGGCCCGCAGGTCCGCGGGCTGGACGCCGCGCAGACCCTCGCCACGTCCGCGGCCGGCACCAGCGGCGGCGTCTTCGCGGCCGGCGCCGGGCTCGACCTGCTCGTCCCGGCCGGCGTCACCCCCGGCTCGTACACGGGCACGCTCACGCTGACCCTGTCCTGACCCCACTCCCCCGGGTGGTGCCGTGCCCCTCCACGGCGCCACCCCCCGACCTCACCGGCGGAGCCCCACCATGACCAGCAAGGCCGCTCTCGCGGGCGGTGCCGTCCTGACGGCCGTTCTCCTCACCGCGCCCGCGCCGGCGACGGCAGCCCCGGGCGCCCCGGCCGCTCCGGGCGACCCGGGCGGCATGACGTGGGCGGTGCGGCCCGCCGGCCCGAAGGGTCCCAGCGGACGCGACTACTTCGTCTACTCCGTCTCCCCCGGCCAGACCATCAGGGACAAGGTGTCCATCTCGAACCTGAGCGACCGGCCGCAGACGTTCCGGGTGTACGCCACCGACGCGTTCAACACCGCCGACGGCTCGTTCACCCTCCTCACCGCCGACAAGACCGCGACCGGCGTCGGGAAGTGGGTGGCCGTCGAGCGCGGCTCGTACACCGTCAAGGCGGGCAAGACCGTGCAGGTGCCGTTCACGCTCAAGGTGCCGCACGACGTCACGCCCGGCGACCACGGCGGCGGCATCATCGCGTCCCTCACCCAGCAGCAGACCACCACCCAGGGGCAGCGGGTCAACGTCGACCGGCGGGTCGCCGCGCGCGTCTACCTGCGGGCCGCCGGGCCGCTCGCGCCGTCCCTCCAGGTCTCCGCGCTGCGCACCGGCTACGACGCCCCGCTCGTCGGCAACGGCCGGATGGACGTCACCTACACCGTCCGCAACACCGGGAACCTGCGGATGACCGCGCTCGCCAGGATCGGCGCCCAGGGACCGTTCGGTGTGCCGCTCGGCGAGCAGGTCTCCCGCCGCATCCCCGAGCTGCTGCCCGGCACCAGCTACACGTTCACCGAGCGGATCACCGGTGTGCCTCCGGCCGGGCCGCTGACCACCTCGGTCAGGCTGTCCCTCACCGATCCGCAGAGCGGCAGGCCCGTGGCGGCGCGTCCCGTCAGCCGCAAGGCGTCTCTCTGGCACGTGCCCTGGCTGGGCGTGGGCGCGGTCGTCGTGCTCATCGCCGGCGTCGTGTACGCGCGGCGCCGCCGTCCGAGGGCCGCCCGATGAGGATCCTCGGACTCGCGGCTGTCGCCGCCCTCGCGTTCACGCCGCTGCTCGCCTCCCCCGCCCACGCCGCACCCGCGATCGACCTCGACCGGACGACGGTCAAGCCCGGCCAGACCGTAACCGTCCGCCTGTCGGGTTTCGCACCGGGCAACCTCCTCGTCGAGTTGTGCGGGAACGAGGCGCGGCGCGGCACCGCCGACTGCGCCGTGGCGTCGTCCGCGAGCACCTACGCGGGCGAGGGCAGGACCACCGCCGTCATACTCAACGTCGCCAAGCCGCCGGTCGGCTGCCCCTGCGTGATCGCGGTCCGTCCCGTCACCGGCGGTGCTCCGCGCACCGTGCCGATCAAGGTGTCGGGCGTGCCGACGCTGGCGGCGTCCGAGCGGCCCGCCGCTACCAGCACCGGCGGCACCCGGCGTCTGTCCGCGACGAGCGTCTCGGTGCGCGGCGGCGGCTTCACGGACGGATGGCTCGGCGGCGGCGCCGGCCGCACCCTGCGGGTCACCCTGCGCAACGAGGGGACGACCGCCCTCACCGACCTCCCGCTGTCGCTGGCCCTGGGACGCGGGCCGGAACCCGCCGACCTGGTCACCGCGCCCGCCCTGGGCTCGCTGAACCCCGGCCAGGAACGCACCTACGACATCCCCTTCAGCCTGACCGCACCGGCGTTCGGCCGCTACACCGTGCGGGGCGAGATCGGCGGGCTGGACGAGCCGATCGCCTTCACCGCCCACACGGCCAGCTATCCATGGGCGCTGCCCCTGCTCGGTGCGCTGCTCGTCCCGCTTCCGCTGCTGACCCGCCGGCGCAAGCCGCGTCCGGCACCCGTCCCCCGGGACGCCGGGCGGCCGCGCACCATGAACGAGAACGTGGCCGCCAACATCGCCTGGTGGGCCGAGACGCGCGGCCTGGCGCCCGGCGCACTGGCCGACGCCCTGACCATCCGCACCGGCCGCCCGTACACGGCGGCCGACCTGCCGCCGGCCGCGTCCGAATGCCGCTTCGACCCCGACACCCTGGAGGCCCTCAGCACGATCCTCGACATCCCCCTCCCGGCCCTGCTGTACCCCGCGTCCCCGGCCTCGGGCGAACGCGTGCCGTGAGGCCGGGGAAGCCGCTCACTTGCCGGTGCCCTTGGTGAGGCCGCCGTAGATGAAGCGCTGCAGCGCGAGGAACACCACGAGGGTCGGGATGATGACGAGGATCGTGCCGGCCGAGATCTGCTCCCAGTGCGCACCGGACGGCCCCTTGAACCGGAACAGCGCGGTCGACATCGTCCCGAGGTTCGAGTCGGGCATGTAGAGGAACGGAATGTAGAAGTCGTTGTAGACGGTGATCCCCTTGACGATGACGACGGTGGCGATCGCGGGCCTCATCAGCGGCAGGATGATCCGGCGGTAGATGGTGAAGTACGACGCCCCGTCGAGGCGGGCGGCCTCGTCCACCGAGATCGGGATGCTCCTGATGAACTGCAGGAAAATGTAGATCGCGATGATGTCGGTGCCCATGTAGAGGGCGATGGGCGCCAGCCGGGTGTTGAAGAGGCCCATCCGGTCGATCACCTGGAAGGTGGTCACCTGCGTGGTGATGCTCGGCACCAGCGTCGCGAACAGGAACATCCCGAGCACCAGTTTCCGGAATCGGAACCGGAAACGGTCGATCGCGTACGCCGCCATCGACCCGATGAACACCGTCCCCGTCACCGAGACGACGAGGATGATCGTGGTGTTCAGCAGGGCTTGCGCGATGTGGCCGCGCTCGAAGGCCGTCGCGTAGTTGCCGAAGTCGAACCAGTCGTCCGGCGGCGCGAGGACGCTCTCCCCGGACGCGAGCTCCTCCGGCGTCTTCATCGACGTGAACAGCACCACGGTCAGCGGCAGGATCACGACGACGGCCGCCGCGAGCAGCGAGGTGTAGACGGCCGCCGCCGACCGGAGGGAAAGCCGCCGTGAGCGCGGCTCGGAGGCGGTCATGCGATGTCCGTCCTCTCGTCGGGCACGAGCCGGCGCTGCACCCAGGTCACCAGCAGGACCAGGAGCAGCAGCACGACGGCGGCGGCCGAGGCCAGCCCGGTCTTGTTGAACTGGAAGGCGAGTTTCACGGTCTGGATGACGAACGTCTCGCTGTTCCCGGCGCCGCCGGTCATGATGTACGGGATCTCGAACACCGACAGGGAACCGGACACCGCGAGGATCGTGCTGAGCCCGATGAGGGGCCGCAGCAGCGGCGCGACGATGTGCCGGAACACCTGCCAGCGGGACGCGCCGTCGATCTCGGCCTGCTCGTAGAGGTCGCTCGGGATCGACTGGATGCCGCCGAGGAACAGTACGAAGTTCAGGCCGAGATAACGCCACACCGACACCCCGGCGAGCGAGTAGTTCACCAGGTCGGGGTCACCGAGCCACAGGTGGTCGCCGCCGATTCCGAAGGCGCGCAGGAATGTGTCGAACGTCCCGCCTGGCTGGAAGAAGTACAGGAACACGAACCCGATCGCGACGCCGTTGATGAGGTACGGGAAGAAGATGATGCCCTTGAACAGGTTGCGGAACCTCAGGTTGAAGCTGAGGACGGTCGCGAAGTACAGCGCGAGGACGATCTGGACGACCGAGGCGCCCAGGTAGTAGACGCTGGTCAGGAAGACCGCGAACAGTTCCCGGCGGGTGAAGATGTCGACGTAGTTGTCGAGTCCGGTGAAGGTGTAGTCCGGGCTGATGCCGTCCCAGTCGGTGAAGCTGTAGACGAACATGTTGACGATCGGCACGTAGGAGAACGCCACCAGGAACGCCAGCGGGACGAGCAGGAACGTCCAGGGGGTCAATGACCGGGTCATATCCCGTCTTCCTCTGTCATGGGGCGGGCGGGACCTCTCAGCCGGCGCTCTGCCGGCCGTCCTTCCACTTCTTCGACAGGTCGGCGAACTCCCCGTTCAGGTCGCCCTTGGCCGCGCCCCGCGCGACGTCGACGAGGTGCTTGCGGTAGTCGGGGGCGTCCAGGCCGACCTCGGCGGCCCTGTCGATGGCGTTGACCTGCGCGACGTCCTTCTGGTCCAGGTCGATGAGCTGGACGCCGGCGTCCTGGTAGGGCTTGAGCGCGGAGGGGAGCGGGTCGCCGACGACCGGGGAGACGCCCTGGTTGAGGGCCGCGAAGCCGGACTTGTCGACCATCCAGTCGAGCCAGGCGCGGGCCGCCTCCTTGTGCTCGGAGTGCGTGTTGATCGCGTACCGGTAGTCGGGGGCGAGCGCCGCGCAGAACTTGCCGTTCACCTGGGCCGGGAAGGGCATGAAGCCGACCGCCCCGGGGTCGGCCTTCGCCTTCGTCGCGGCGTCCTGCATCTGCGGGATCGCCCAGGAGCCGAGCCACATCGCCGCGATCTCGCCCTTGGCGAAGCGGCCCTTCGACTCCTCCCAGTTCGTCGTGGTCGGGTCGGCCTCGGTGAGCTTGTTCTCGACCGCTTCGAAGAGCAGCGAGTCGCCGGCGTTCAGGTCCGTGCCCGCCGCCCAGGGGTCTTCGGTGGCGAGCTTGTTCTTCGCCTGCGGGTCGCAGGTGACCGAACCGAGGACGTTCGTCCACGCCGTCAGCGGCCAACTGTCCTTGTAGTTCGTGTAGAGCGGCGTCGCGCTCGTCTTGCCCTTCACGGCGCCGAGGTCGGCGAGGAACTCGTCGGGCGTCTTCGGCCAGTCGGTGACGCCGGCCTTCTTCCAGACGTCCTTGTTGTAGATGAAGCCGTTCGCGGCGGCGAACGACACGATTCCGTACACCTTGCCGTTCACCTCGCTTGCGGAGGTGAACTTGTACTTCTTGGACAGCTCCGCGCTGGTTCCGAGCGAGGCGAAGAACTTCGGGTAATCGCCCTTCGCGACGGCGGCCGGGATGAGCAGGACGTCACCGTAGTTCTCGGTGTTCATCCGGATCTTCACCTCGCCCTCGTAATCGGTGAGGGCCTCGAACTTCACGTTGACCTTCGGGTAGGTCTTCTTGAATTCGTCGGCGTACTCGCGCAGCGTGCCGTCCTCCTGGAGGTCGGTCCGCTGGGTCAGCACGGTGATGTCGCCGGTGACGTTCGCCGGGTCCGCGGTCCGCTTGGCGGTGGACGCACCTCCACCGGTGCCGCCGCAGGCCGCGGCCGCCATCGCCAGTGCGGCGAGCGCCGCGGTGAGCGCTCCTCTGCCCATCTTCACCATCTCCCATCTCCTGTCTCCGGGGCCCTCGGGGCCGCCGTGAGGCCTTCGCTCTTCGGTTGGTCACATGCGGGTCGGTTGCGGGCCGGCTGGACGGAATTGACGCAGAACAGGGCTGAGCCGACCGCCTCCGGAGACACGGGGGCGGCACCATCGGAGGCCGCCGCGAGGCCGGTCACCGCGATGGTGGCGGTCTCGCCCGGCAGCAGGGTGATCAGGCCGCGGTCGGCGACGGCCTGCGGACCGAGCCGGTCGGCCTGCAGGAGGAGGTCGCGCAGGAACGACCCGGCGGTGATGACGACGTCGAGCGCGCCGTCACGTTCGACCAGGTCGAGGGCGATGTCCGGGGCGGGAAAGGCGAAGTCGCGGTCCTCACAGCCGAGGAGCATGTCGCGGAGGCCGTCCGCGTCGATCACGATCAGCTCGTGCGTCCGATCATCGAAGTGCGCGACGCCGTCGTCCAGCGGAAGCAGCACCACCTCTCGGGGCGCCGCCTTGAACGGGATGCCGGCCTCGGCGAGGACCGTCCCGCCCGACGCCATGCGCCGCACGGACACCGACGACTCCCACGGTTCGGCCGACTGGTTGTCCACCGCGACCAGCAGGACGCCGTCCCGGCGCTGGAGGCTGAGCAGCCGGTCGGCGTACAGGCGGCGCAGCTCGAAGTAGAGCGGTTTCGGACGTCCCGCGCCGTCGATCGCGGCCCACGACGTGACCGGCCAGCAGTCGTTGAGCTGCCAGACGACCGTCCCGGCGCAGACCGGCCAGTGCGACCGCCAGTGCGCGATGCCCGTGGCGATCGCGCGGGCCTGGTTGACCTGGGTGAGGTAGTGCCAGGCGTCGAAGGTCTCCGGGGCCGCGTAGTGGTGGGCGAGGCCGCGGCCGAGTTTGCCGTTGCCGTCCTCCGCCTTCTGGTGGTGGAGCATTCCGGGCGAGTCGGGCGCGAGGTCCTCGTCCGGCAGCGCCTCGCGGATCGTCGCGTACGCCGCCGGGGCCTGCCAGCCGAACTCGGCGGCGAAGCGCGGGACCTCGGTCAGGTACGCGGTGTGGTCGAGCCGGTTCCAGACCTCCCAGAAGTGCGAGGTGCCATGCGCGGGGTCGTTCGGATGGCGCCGCCAGGACCCGGACCACGGGCTGCCGGCCGTGTAGGGACGGGTCGGGTCGAGTTCGGCGACGATGCGGGGCAGCATGCCGAGGTAGTAGCCCTCGCCCCAACTGCTCCCGGCGAGGGGCTCCTCCCAGTCCCAGTCGCGGAAGCCCCAGAGGTTCTCGTTGTTGCCGTTCCACAGGACGAGGCTCGGGTGCGGGGCGAGGCGCACCACGTTCTCGCGGGCCTCGGCGTCGACCTCGCCGCGCAGCGGCTGCTCCTCGGGGTAGGCGGCGCAGGCGAACGGGAAGTCCTGCCAGACCATCAGGCCCAGTTCGTCGCAGATGTCATAGAAGGCGGCGTCCTCGTAGAGGCCTCCGCCCCACACGCGGACCAGGTTGACGCCCGCATCGGCGGCCTGCTGGAGGCGGTGGCGGTAGCGCCGCGGTGTGATGCGCGCGGGGAGGGCGTCGTCGGGGATCCAGTTGACGCCCCGCGCGAAGACCGCCCGGCCGTTGACCTTCAGGGTGAAGGACGTGCCGTGCGCGTCGGGGACGCTGTGCAGCTCGACGTTCCGGAAGCCGATCCGCCTGGTCCAGGTGTCTAGGACGGTGCCGGACGCGTCCGTCAGGACGATCTCGCAGTCGTACAGCGGCTGGTCGCCCTGGCCCAGCGGCCACCACGTCCGGGGCTCGGGCACGGCGGCCACCGCCGTCGCCTCACTCCGTCCCGGCGGGACGGCCACCTGCGTGCGCACGCCCGCGATGGTGACGGTCGCATGCAGCTCGGCGTCCAGGCCGGCTTCCGTGCGCTCGACCGACAGGTGGGCTTCCAGCCGGCCGTCGCCGTCGGGCGAAACGGTCACGAGAGGACGGACCTGAGCGAACCGCGCGGTGTTCCAGCTCTCCAGCCGGACCGGACGCCAGATGCCGGCGGTGACCAGGGTCGGTCCCCAGTCCCAGCCGAAGCCGCACGCCATCTTGCGCACGAAGTTGAACGGCTCGGGGTAGGCGCTCGGACGGGGGCCGAGCAACTCGCGGACTGCCTCCGCCTCGGAGTACGCCGACGCGAACCGGACCGAAAGCTCACTTCCCGGGCCCACCATGCCGGTCACGTCGAACCGGTAGGTGCGGTGCATGTTGCGGGTGCTGCCCAGTTCCCGGCCGTCGAGGACGACCGTCGCCACGGTGTCGAGCCCCTCGAAGACCAGATCGGTGCGCTCGAATCCTTCGGGGACGGCGGGAAGCTCGCGGTCGTACCGCCAGCCGGAGCGCCCGACCCATGCGACGTCCAATTCGTTGCGGTCGAGGTAGGGGTCGGGGATCAGTCCCGCGTCGAGCAGGTCCGCATGGACGCAACCGGGCACCGTGGCGGGGACGGTCTCCTTCAGCCGGTCGGCCTGGCCGGGCGGCGCGGGGCCGTCCACGAGCCGGACCGTCCAATCCCGGTTCAGCGATGTGCTCTGCTTGGTCAAGCGTCACTTCCTCTGCTGGTCGGGGTGGCCGCACATCCCGCTCCCCGGTCGTGGGGAGGCGAGGAGCGGGACGGGCGCGCGCGGGGGGCGGGCTCAGCCCTTCGCGCAGGTGGTGCCGTTGAGGGTGAAGGCGGCGGGAGTGCCGTTGGTACCGGCGGTGGACGCCCCGCTGAAGCCGAAGCTCACCGATCCGCCGGCCGGGATGGCCGCCGTCCAGGACTCATCGACCGCGGTGACCTCCTTGCCGCTCTGGGTCAGCTTGGCGTTCCAGGCGTTGGTCACCTGCTGGTTCGCGGGGAAGGAGAACGTGAGGGTCCAGCCGTTGATCCCGGTCGTTCCGGTGTTCTTGATGGTGACGTTGCCGTTGAAGGTGGCGCCCCAGTCGTCCAGCCGGTACGCGACCGAGCACGATCCGGCCGTGGGTGTGGGGGTCGGCGTGGGCGTCGTCGGGGTCGGGGTCGGCGTGGGTGTCGGGGTGCCGGTGTCGGAGCCGCTCTTGGCGGCCTGGCGGTCGGCGTGGGCGCGGAAGGCGGCCAGTTCGGGGGCGCCCTTGGAGACGCCGAACTTCCCGTCCACCGCGTGGTCCTGGTACCACCAGAAGCCGGTGCCGTCGCCGCCCGCGGCCTCGAAGTCCGTGAAGATCCCGTTCCACCAGAGCGTCCGGTCGACGTTGTGGACGTTGAACTCGGACATGTAGAACGGCTTGCCGACCACGTCATGGGAGTCGCTGATCCAGGCCCGGATGAGCGCCTTGGTCTGGTCGAGGCTGAGGTTCGCCCATGACTCGGTCGGATACGGGTGGGCGGTGGTGTAGTCGATGTAGGGCGACTCGTGGATGTAGACGAACGGGTTGCCCTCGTCGCCGCCGAAACCGTACTTGGTGCCGTGGCCTTCGATCCCGGCGCCGAGCATGTGGTTGGCGTCGATGCCCTTCACGAAGGCGCCCATCTCGTCCACCCACTTGCGCAGGGTGGTGCCGTTGACGTTCTCGGCGGAACTCTGGTCCTGGTAGCGGGGCTCGTTCATGAGCTCCCAGGCGAAGATCGTGGGGTCGTCCTTGTACTTGACGCCCGTGTAGTGGTTGGTGCGGTTGAGCGCGTGGCCGACGTAGTTCTTGTAGGACGTGAAGCAGCCGGGGCAGCGCGTCTCGTCGAAGAAGGCCGCGCGGGCGGGGTGGCCGCCGCTCAGCCCTTCCCATTGCAGCCGGGTGTCGATGCCGCCGTACGCCTCCCAGTAGTTCTCGAAGACCGGGACGACCTTGATGCCGTGGTCGGCGGCCGACTTCAGCACGTAGTCGAACAGCGCGAACTGCTGGTCGTTGTAGACGCCCTCGGCGGTCTCGAAGCCGTGCCAGCTCTCGTGGCTGAACATCCACGTCCGCAGGACCTGGACCTTGTCGGCCTGGAGGTTCGCCATGTGGGCGTCGATGCGGGCCTTGTCCATGTACTGCGTCTCGGTGTCGCCCGAGCCGCTGCCGTAGGTGAACAGGTCGTAGGTGTTCGCGCCCGCGAAGTAGTAGGGCTTGCCGTTCAGGCAGAAGTGGACGCCGCAGCGGGAGGCGAAGCCGGCCGGTGCGGCGGAGGCGGGCCCGGTCAGGGCGAACAGGCCGCTCGCGACGAGGGCCGCCGCCACGAGCGCGGCCCACCAGAGCGGGAGGCGCCTCCGGCGGAGCGGGGGGTGGGTTCTCATGCGCTGTACATCCTCACCTTCAGCAGGGATTAACTGGTTAAGTTTCAAGACTTGTTCCACTCGTTTCATGTTTCCGGCGGGTCGCCTCCGGGCTCGGCGACGAAGACCGTCCCCTTGCCCGCGACGCACAGCGGCTCCGCGGCCGGGACGAAGGCGGCGTCCAGAGGCCCGAGCCGAGGCGGACCTACCGTCCCCTCGACGCAGAACAGGATGCGGGGCGACCCCGCGGCGACTTCCACGCACCCATCGACGTTCAGTCGCCGCAGCCGGAAGAACGGGCTCGGCACCCGCAGGACACCGGCGGAGTCGGCCTCGACGGGCCGCGGCGCGGCACGCGGGTCCACGACGCGCAGCAGTTCCGGCACGTCGACCGGCTTCGAGGTCAGCCCCGCCCGCACGACGTTGTCCGAGGCGGCCATGATCTCGACGCCCAGCCCGGACAGGTAGGAGTGCAGCACCCCCGCGCCGAGGAAGAGCGCGCCCCCCGGCGCCAGGTCGTGCCGGCGGAGCAGCAGCGGGGCGAGGCACGCGGGGTCGCCCGGATGCCGCTCGGCGAGTTCCCCGACCAGCCGGTAGTCCGGCCCGTCGAGTGTCATCGCGGCTTCGACGGCCTCCCGGAGGGGATCGGGGTGCTCCAGCAGGCACCGGAGCGCGTCGGTCGCCGATCCGGCGGCCAGCAGGCGCGCCGCCCGGACGGCGACGGGAACGCCGACGGCGCTCAGCAGCCGGGCGCTCTCCTCCCCCGGGCGGAATCCGGCCAGCGCGGTGAACGGGGTCAGCGCGTAGATGAGCTCGGGCTTGGGCCACGGGTCGCCGTAGACGGCTCGCCGATGCCCGTCTGCGGCCTGCTCGGCACTCGGATGGACCTGGAGCGACAGCGGCTCGGCGACGGCGATCAGCTTCATCAGGTAGGGGAGCTTCGGGCCGAACGACCGGAGCGCCTCCTCACCCAGCCACCGCGCCGGTTCCTCGGCGATGTGGTCGGCGAGGGGGCGCCCGGTGGCCGCGATCTCGGCGGACCCGGCCGGGTGGGCGCCCAGCCACATCTCGGCCTCCGGCCGCTCACTGGGCACCGGGCGTCCCGCGAGCGCCGCCAGCGCGGACCGCGAGCCCCAGGCGTAGTTCTTGACGACACTGGTCAGCGGGTGCATGGGCGCGGGTCCCCCTCGCTCTCGGGCGGGCGACTCTTAACCGGGTAAGTGCGGTGGACGCTATGCCCGATGCACGAGATCCGTCAAGAGCCGCGAGCGAGCCGTGAGCGCAGCGTCCGGCCGTCGAGGCCCGTAGTAGGCTGAGGTGTCCGATTCAGTAACCGGTTCAGCCAGGGGTGTTGTGAGAAGGCCGACCATCGCGGACATCGCCGAGCGCGCCGGGGTTTCGAAGGTCGCCGTCTCGTACGCGCTGAACGACCGTCCCGGCGTCTCCGCCGAGACCCGCGCACTGATCAAGCAGATCGCGACCGAGATCGGGTGGCGCCCGAACAGCGCGGCCAAGGCGCTCAACGGGGCGCGGGCCCGCAGCGTCGGCCTCGCGCTCGCCCGGCCCGCCCGCACCCTCGCGATCGAGCCGTTCTTCATGGAGCTGGTCAGCGGCATCGAGAGCGTGCTGTCCCCGCACTCGTTCGCCCTCACGCTCCAGGTCGTGGACGACCACGCCAGGGAGATCGAGACCTATCAGCGCTGGTGGGGCGAGCGCCGCGTCGACGGGGTGATCGTGGTCGACCTGCACCTCGACGACGAGCGCGTCGGCGAGCTGCGCACCCTCGACATGCCCGCGGTGGTCGTCGGCCATCCGGACGCCGCCGGCGGTCTCACCGCGGTCTGGTCCGACGACGCCGAGGCGATCCGCGAGACCGTCTCCTACCTGTACGCGCTGGGGCACCGCCGGATCGCCCGCGTCGCCGGGCTGCCCCGGCTCGTCCACACGCGGCTGCGCGACGACGCCTTCACCGCGGTGTGCGAAGAGCTCGGCATCACCGGGCACCCCATCGTCCACACCGACTACACGGGCGAGGAGGGGGCGCGCGCCACCCGCCGCGTCATCAGCTCCCCGACTCCGCCGACCGCGATCGTCTACGACAACGACATCATGGCGGTGGCCGGGCTGTCGGTGGCGCAGGAGATGCGGCTGAACGTCCCCGCCGACTTCTCGATCGTCGCCTGGGACGACTCGCCGTTCTCCCGTGTCGTCCGTCCAGCGCTGACCGCCCTCACCCGCGACATCCCGGCCTACGGCGCGCACGCCGCGCGCACGCTGCTGTCCCTGCTCGACGGCGACACCATCGCCGGCTACCAGGACGAGGCCGCCCGCCTCACCCCCCGCGCCAGCACCGGCCCGCCGCCCGACCGCCCCGCGTGACGCGGGCTCCCTGGTGGAGCCGCCGGGTTTGTGGGTACGCGGGGGGCGACGGGCGCTTCTGTGGGGAGGGGTCATGCGGGCACTGCGCTTGCTGGATTGGAAGTCCGACCCGGAACTGGTCGAGGTCGCCGACCCCGAGCCGGGGCCGGGGCAGGTCGTCGTCAAGGTCGGCGGGGCGGGGGCCTGCCACTCGGACCTGCACCTGATGCGCGACTTCGAGAGCGGGGCGGTGCCCTGGGGGCCGCCGTTCACGCTCGGGCACGAGAACGCGGGCTGGGTCCACGCCCTCGGCGACGGTGTGCGCGGCCTGGATGTCGGGCAGCCGGTGGCGGTGTACGGGCCGTGGGGCTGCGGGATCTGCGCGCGGTGCCGGGCCGGGACGGAGAACTACTGCGAGAACCCGGCGGAGGCGCCGGTGCCCGGGGGCGGCGGCGGGCTCGGGCTGGACGGCGGGATGGCCGAGTTCCTGCTGGTCCCGAGCGCCCGGTTCCTCGTACCGCTGCCGGACGGGCTCGACCCGGTGGCGGCGGCGCCGCTGACCGACGCCGGCCTCACCCCGTACCACGCCGTCCGCCGGTCGTGGGCGAAGCTGCCGCCGGGCGCGACCGCCGTCGTGATCGGGACGGGCGGGCTCGGCCATGTGGGGGTGCAGATCCTCAAGGCCACCACGGCGGCGCGGGTCATCGCCGTCGACCTGCGGGAGGAGGCCCGCCGGAACGCGGTCGAGCACGGCGCCGACCTCGCCCTCCCGTCCGACGAGGGGACCGTCCAGGCGATCCGGGACGCGACCGGCGGGCGCGGCGCCGACGTCGTCCTCGACTTCGTCGGCGCGGACCCGACCCTCGCCACGGCCGCGGCCTCGGCGCGGATGCTCGGCGACGTCACGATCGTGGGCATCGGCGGCGGCACGCTGCCGGTGTCGTTCTTCTCCGTCCCGTACGAGGTGTCGCTGCAGACCACCTACTGGGGGACGCGGCCGGAGCTGGCGGAGGTGCTCGACCTGGCGGCGCGGGGCCTGCTGCGGCCCGACGTCACCGAGTACCCGCTGGACCGGGCGCTGGACGCCTACCGGGAGATGGAGGCGGGCCGGCTCACCGGGCGCGCCGTGATCGTGCCCGGCTGACCCGTCACGGCCGCGGCGCCGGCACCGGGAGGGGGACCTCCAGGAGCCGCGTCTGCGCGACCTGGAGCCGGTCGACGACGAGTTCGGTGAAGCGGCGGGTCAGCTCGTAGCCGAGCGCCGGGTCGACCGCGCAGAGCGTGCGGATCAGCCGGCCGTCGAACTCGACGGCCCGCACGTCCGCCAGCGCCGTCGCGCCGAAGCGCCACCGGTAGGGGCGGAACAGCCAGGACCAGCCGAGGGCGGCGCCGGGCCCGAACGTGTCGACGACGACCGTCCCGCGCTCGGGCACGCGGAGGTCGAGGGCCACCGTGCCCGCCCGGATCAGCCAGAACCTCTCGGCCGGGTCCGACTCGGCGATGATCCGGCGGCCCGCCGGGAAGTCGGCGGCGCGGGCGGTGCTCGCCAGCCTCGCCAGGTCCGCGGTCCGCATCCCGCGCAGGAAGGGCTCGCGTGCCAGGTCGGCCGCGGTCGTGGTGCTCACCGGGTTCGCCCCCGATCGTGTCTCGAAGTGTTCGCGCCCCTCCATCTCACCGCCGAAGTGATCGGCGACACAGGGCCGAAGGGCCCTTGGCCGCGGGACCTCCGCCGGGGCCCGCGGGCCCCGGCGTCCCCGCCCGGCCGCGCGATGCCCGGTTCGGGACCTTGGTCCTCCGGACGGCGGGACGTCCGGTGATGTGATGCCGCACGGCCGGCGGGTAGCGTCCATACCGTCAGCGACGAGGGGCGAAGGACGATGCCATGACCGGCGATGCCGCCAGGACCGATGCCGCCGGGACCATCCGGGTGTTCCTGCTGGACGATCACGAGGTCGTCCGCCGCGGGGTGGCCGCGCTGCTGTCGGCCGAGGACGACATCGAGATCGTCGGGGAGGCCGGCACCGCCGAGCACGCCCTCGCCCGCATCCCGGCCGCCCGTCCCGACGTGGCGGTGCTGGACGTCCGGCTGCCCGACGGCGACGGCGT
>NZ_JBEYTW010000087.1:0-36783 GCF_040643275.1 Spirillospora sp. NPDC047418 | reverse complement strand
GTTGACCTGCGGCGTGTTGTTGTTATGAGCGGCCGGAAAACAACAACACGCCGCAGGTCAACGCGGGGGGCGGGGCTGGGGGGTCAGGTGGAAGACCCTCAGTTCGCGGTGGGCGCGTTCCACGTAGCTGTCGTAGACGGGCCAGACGGCGGTGAGGCGGGGCCAGATCTCCTTGCGCTCCCGGTCGTCCAGGAGGTGGGCGGTGACCGGGGTCCTGCGGCCCCGGAAACTGACCTCGGCGTCCGGGGTCTTCATGAGGTTGCCGGTCCAGGCCGGGTGCTTCTCGCGGCCGAAGTTGGAGCCGACGACGTACCAGCCGCCGGCCGGGTCGGGCAGGCACGCCAGCGGGGTCTGCCGGGCCAGGCCGCTCACCGCGCCGGTGGTGGTCAGGACGAGGCTCGGCACGAGCAGCTGGCCGAGCAGAAGCCTCCCGCCGGTCACCCTGTGCAGCGTCCGGTCGATCGGCGGGACGACCCTGGGCCCCACCTTGGCGAACCACGCGGCACCCGAGACCCGGTGGAAGACCGGCCCGAACGTGCGCTGGATGAGAGTCGGCACTGGTTTCTCCTCGGTGGCGAGCCGGCCGGCCCGGCGCGGGTTCAGGTGGCCCGCCCGGGCCAGCCACCGCAGCCCGTCGGCGACGGTCTCCTCGACGGGGCGCAGCGTGAGGCCGAGCGCGTCCAGGATGGGGCGGTCGTCGGTCGGGACGAGCGTGACCATGAACTCGGCGGCGTCGCGGGTGAGCGGGTAGTCGAAGCCGCGGACGCGCTTGGCCGCGTCCAGCGCCGACCCCAGCCCGAGCATGAGGCGGGACGGGACGCGGACACGGCGGCACCGCACGCCGGTGAGGCGGTCGCACAGGTCGGCGTACTGCGGCCAGGTCAGGTAGTGGCCGCCGAGCACCCAGCGGCTCGGCCCCTGCCGGGCCTCGACGGAACGTGCCAACGCCTCGCCGAGGTCGCGGACGTCGATGACCGAGACACCGCCGCCGGGCAGCGGCCACACCTTGCCGAGCGCCGCGGCGAGCCCCTCCATCAGCGCGTCCAGCGTGGGCTGGTCCGGCCCGCACACGCCGCCCGGGTAGACGATGGTGACCGGCGCGCCGTCCGCCTGCAGGCCGCGCACGTAGCGCTCGGCCGCCAGCTTCGACTTGCCGTAGTCGGTGCGCGGGCTGGCCAGGGAGTCGTTCGCGGTGATGACCCGGCCGGACGGCGGGACGAACACCGCGATGGTGGACACGTGGATCACCGGGTCGAGCCCGTGCTCGACGGCGCCGCCGACCACGTTGCGCGTGCCCCGGACGTTCACCTCGATCAGGTCGCGGTCGCCGCCGGTCACGTCGATGGCGGCGGCGGTGTGGACGGCCGCGTCGCAGCCGGCGAGCGCCGCGGACACGGCGCCCTCGTCCAGCATGTCGCCCTTGACCAGCTCCACGTCCGCGGCGGCGACGCCGACGGACGCCAGCACCCTGGCCGCCTTGCCGGGGTCGCGGACCAGGGCGCGCGGCCGGTGCCCGGCGGCGAGCAGCGCCCGGACGGTGTGGGACCCGACGAACCCCGAGGCGCCGGTGACGAAGATCCGCATGGGGCAAAACTAGCGCTTGGTCGTAGGTGCGGGACAGTCCGGGCGGCTCCGGCCCCGCACCGGTCCCGCACTTGTATCGCACCGCCGCCCACCGGCCACCCAGCGTAGCCCCGGCTATTTCGGTCACCTTGATTACCGGTGGCGGGACAGGACGCCATTGACGTGCGTGGAACGGTCCAGTCACACTCATGGCTCACCTGACCGCCGACCGGGAGGGGATCGATGAGGATCGGACTGGCCGGCGCGGGGCGCATCGGTGCACGCCACGCCGCCGCTCTCTGCGCACTGCCCGAGGTGGACGCCCTGGCCATCGCCGACGCGGACGCCGCCCGCGCGCGCGATCTCGCCGCCCGCCTCCCGTCGCGGGCGCGGGCGCTCGGCACCGTCGCCGAGCTGTTCGACGCCGGCCTGGACGGGCTGGTCGTCGCGGCGGCCACCGACGCGCACGCGGCCCTGGTCGAGCGGGCCATGGCCGCGCGAATTCCCGTCTTCTGCGAGAAGCCGCTCGCCTCGGACGTTGCTGGAACGTTCCAAGCCGTCCGCGCGGCGGCCGCCGCGGGCGTCCCGGTGCAGGTCGGCTTCCAGCGCCGGTTCGACGCCGGGAACGCGGCGGCCCGCGAGGCGCTCGCGTCCGGGCGGCTCGGCTGGCTGCACACCGTCCGGTCGAGCAGCTTCGACCCGTCGCCGCCGCCCGCCGAGTACGTCCCGTCGTCCGGCGGGCTCTTCCGCGACTGCGTGATCCACGACCTCGACCTCATCCGGTTCGTCACGGGGCGCGAGGTCGTCCGCGTGATGGCCGCCGGCGGCAACCGCGGCGAGGACTTCTTCCGCGAGTGCGGCGACATCGACACCGGCTCCGCGCTGCTGGTCCTGGACGACGGGACGCTCGGCGTCGTCTCCGCGACCCGCTACAACGCCGCCGGCTACGACGCGCGGCTGGAGCTGTTCGGCTCCAAGGACAGCGTCGTCACCGGCATGGACGACCGGACCCCCGCGACGCCGCTGCCCGAGCTCGACGCGGAGCCGAAGCCCGCCTACAGCGGCTTCATGGAGCGCTTCTCCGACGCCTACGACGCGGAGATCCGGGCGTTCACGGACCTGGTGGCGGGCCGCCGCGCCAACCCGTGCCCGCCCGAGGACGCCCTGGAGGCGTTCTACCTCGCCGAGGCGTGCGAGCTGTCCATGCGCGAGGGCCGGATGGTCGGCACCGACGAGGTCCGCCGATGAACGGGGTGCGCGGGTGAGCTTCGACCTCATCACGATGGGGCGGGTGAGCGTCGACGTCTATCCGCACCAGGTCGGCGTCCCGCTGGAGGACGTCGAGTCGTTCGGCAAGTACCTCGGCGGCAGTCCCACCAACGTCGCGGTGGCGGCGGCCAGGTACGGCCGCCGCGCCGCGGTCATCACCCGCACCGGCGACGACCCGTTCGGGCGGTTCGTGCACAAGGCGCTCCAGAGGTACGGCGTGGACGACCGGTACGTCACGTCCGTCCCCGGCCTGCCGACGCCGCTGGCCTTCTGCGAGATCTTCCCGCCGGACGATTTCCCGCTGTACTTCTACCGCTACCCGAAGGCCCCCGACCTGGAGATCCGTCCAGCGGAACTGGACCTGGAGGCGATCCGGGAGGCCCGCATCGTGTGGGCCACCGTCACGGGCCTGTCCCAGGAGCCGAGCCGTGCGGCGACCTTGGCCGCGCTCGCCGAGCACCCCGGGCAGACCGTCATCGACCTCGACTACAGGCCGATGCTCTGGGACGACCCGGGGGAGGCGCCGCACTGGGCCGGCCTCGCCCTGGAGAACGCCAAGGTCGCCGTGGGCAACCTGGACGAATGCGAGGTCGCGGTAGGGGAGAGGGAACCGGAGGCCGCCGCCCGCGCGATCCTCGAACGCGGCCCCGAACTCGCCATCGTGAAGATGGGCCCGGACGGCGTCCTCGCGGCGACGGCCGGCGAGACGGTGCGGGTGCCGCCGGCCGAGGTCGACGTCGTGAACGGCCTCGGCGCGGGCGACGCGTTCGGCGGCGCGATCTGCCACGGCCTCCTCGCGGGCTGGGATCTGCGGCGCCTCATCGGGTTCGCGGGCGCGGCGGGGGCGATCGTCGCGTCCCGCCTCGCCTGCTCCGACGCGATGCCCGCACAGGACGAAGTCGAAGCACTCCTCAAGGAGACCGGATGAAGTACCACCTGCCCGACGGCACAGCCGGGGACGGGCCCTACGGGCTCGTCGTCACGCCCGAGTCGGCCGGCTGGACGCACTCGTCGCTGCGCGTCCTCGACCTGCCGGACGGCGGCGAGCACACCTTCGGCACCGGCGGGTTCGAGACGATCGTGCTGCCGCTGGCCGGATCGTGCGTCGTCGAGTGCGACGGCTCGCGGTTCGAGCTGGCGGGGCGCGACGACGTGTTCAGCCGGGTCAGCGACTTCGCCTACGTCCCGCGCGACGCGCGGGTCACCGTGCGGGGACACGGCCGGTTCGCGCTCGCCGGGGCCCGCTGCGAGACGCGCCTGGAGGCGCGCTACGGGCCCGCGGAGAAGGTGCCGGTGGAGCTGCGCGGGGCCGGGTCGGCGAGCCGCCAGGTCAACAACTTCGGGACGCCCGAGGGGTTCCCGTTCGCCGAGAAGCTGATCGCCTGCGAGGTGCTCACGCCGGGCGGCTGCTGGTCGTCGTTCCCGCCGCACAAGCACGACGAGGACCGGCCGGGGGAGTCGGTGCTGGAGGAGATCTACTACTTCGAGGTCGCCCGGGACGGCATGGGCTACCAGCGCGTCTACGGCTCGCCGGGACGTCCCATCGACGTGCTCGCCGAGGTCCGCAGCGGGGACGCCGTGCTGATCCCGCACGGCTGGCACGGCCCGTCGATGGCGCCGCCCGGCCACGACCTGTACTACCTGAACGTGATGGCCGGGCCGTCTCCGGAGCGGGCCTGGCACATCTGCGACGATCCGGCGCACGCGTGGATCCGCGGGAGCTGGGCGGGCCAGGAGGTCGACCCCCGCCTCCCGCTGACCTCGGCGGACGGCCGCCCCTGACGCGCCCGGGAGCCGTCCGGTGCCGAATTGTGAGCTTGATCGACGCCCGCGCCGCGGCCATCTATGGTCAACTCCTCAGAACGGCCATGTGGGGAGAAACGGAGATCAATCGATGAGAGGCGTTTTCGCGCGCGGGTCGTCCAGGGGCCTCGCGGTGCTGGCCGCCGCGGGGCTGCTGGCGCTGAGCGCCTGCAGCAGTTCGGGCGGGAAGAAGTCCGAGGAGGCGCCCGAGGGCGCCGGACCCCGGCTGAAGATCGCGATGGTGACCCACTCGGGAGCCGGCGACACCTTCTGGGACATCGTGCAGAAGGGCGCCAAGGCCGCCGCCGCCAAGGACAACGCCGAGTTCCTGTACTCGGCCGACCCGGACGGCGGCAAGCAGGCCCAGCTCGTCCAGGCCGCGATCGACAAGAAGGTCGACGGCATCATCGTCACGCTCGCCAAGCCGGACGCGATGAAGGACGTGCTGGCCCGCGCCACCGCCGCGAAGATCCCGGTCGTGTCGATCAACTCCGGCGCCGAGGACTCGGCGAAGCTCGGCGCGGTCGCCCACTTCGGGCAGGACGAGTCGATCGCCGGCGAGGCGGCCGGCACCGAGCTCGGGAAGATCGGCGCGAAGAAGGCGCTGTGCGTCGTCCACGAGCAGGGCAACGTCGGCCTGGAGGCCCGCTGCGCCGGCGCGAAGAAGACGTTCGGCGGCGACCTGGAGAACCTGTTCGTCCAGGGCACGAACATGCCGGACGTCAAGTCGTCCATCACGGCCAAGCTCCAGTCCGACAAGGACATCGACGGGATCCTGACGCTCGGCGCCCCGTTCGCCGCGACCGCCGTCGACTCCGTCAAGGAGACCGGCAGCAAGGCCAAGATCGGCACGTTCGACCTGAACAAGGACCTCATCGCCTCGCTCAAGGCGGGGTCGATCGAGTTCGCCGTCGACCAGCAGCCCTATCTGCAGGGCTACGAGGCCGTCGACCAGCTGTGGCTGCTGCGGAACAACGGCAACGTCCTCGGCGGCGGGCGCCCGGTGCTGACCGGCCCGGCGATCGTCACCAAGGCGAACGCGGGTGAGCTGGAGGCGTTCGCGAACCGGGGGACGCGGTGACGCGAGCCGTGGCCGAGCCGCCCCCGGTGGCCGATCCCGGCTCGGACGAGCGCCTGGCCCGGCAGTCGCCGCTGCGGCGGCTGCTGGGCCGCCCGGAGCTGGGCGCGCTGCTCGGCGCGGTCGCGCTGTTCGTGTTCTTCTCGATCGTCGCGGACGCGTTCCTGCGCGCCGGGTCGTTCTCGACCGTGCTGTACGCCAGTTCCACGTTCGGGATCATGGCGGTCGGCGTGTCGCTGCTGATGATCGGCGGCGAGTTCGACCTGTCCGCCGGGGTGATGGTGACGTCGTCGGCGCTGATCGCGGCGTTGACCTCCTACCAGCTCACGCTGAACGTGTGGGCGGGCGTGGCGATCTCGCTCGTGCTGACACTGGCGCTCGGCATGGTCAACGGCATCCTCTACGTGAAGACGCGGCTGCCGAGCTTCATCATCACGCTCGCCACGTTCTTCATGCTCGCCGGGCTGAACCTCGGCGTGACGAAGGCGCTCACCGGCAACGTCGCGAGCGACTCCGTCCGCGACATGGACGGCTTCGCCGGGGCCCGCTCGGTGTTCGCCTCCGACGTCGACGTCCTCGGCGTCAACGTGAAGATCACCGTGTTCTGGTGGCTGCTGTTCACGGCGATCGCGACCTGGATCCTGCTGCGCACCCGCGTCGGCAACTGGATCTTCGCGGTGGGCGGCTCCGCGGACAGCGCCCGCGCGGTCGGCGTCCCGGTCGCCCGCGTCAAGATCGGCCTGTTCATGGGCGTCGCGTTCTGCGCCTGGTTCTCCGGGATGCACCTGGTGTTCGCGTTCGCGACGATCCAGTCCGGCGAGGGCGTCGGCAACGAGTTCCTGTACATCATCTGCGCGGTCATCGGCGGCTGCCTGCTGACCGGCGGCTACGGGTCGGCGATCGGCGCGGCCATCGGCGCGTTCATCTTCGGCATGACGAACAAGGGCATCGTGTACGCGGAGTGGAACCCCGACTGGTTCCGGTTCTTCCTCGGCGCGATGCTGCTGATCGCGACCGTGGTCAACCTGATCGTGCGGCGCAGAGTGGAGCGGTCGTCATGACGGATACCCCGCTCATCCGCCTCAAGGGCGTCGGCAAGAACTACGGCAACATCATCGCGCTGCGGGACGTGGATCTGGAGGCGTCCGCCGGCGAGGTCACGTGCGTGCTCGGCGACAACGGGGCGGGCAAGTCCACCCTCATCAAGGTGGTCGCCGGCCTGCACCGCCACGACACCGGCACGTACGCGGTCAACGGCGAGGAGGTCGCCTTCGGCTCGCCCCGCGAGGCGCTCGACCGCGGCATCGCCACGGTCTACCAGGACCTCGCGGTCGTCCCGCTGATGCCGGTCTGGCGGAACTTCTTCCTCGGCTCGGAGAAGCGCAAGGGATTCGGCCGCATGGACATCGACCACATGCGGAAGACGACCCAGGGGGAGATGGCCGCGATGGGCATCGACCTGCGCGACGTCGACCAGCCCATCGGGACGCTCTCGGGCGGCGAGCGCCAGTGCGTGGCGATCGCCCGCGCCGTCCACTTCGGCGCCAAGGCCCTCGTCCTGGACGAGCCCACCGCCGCGCTCGGCGTGAAGCAGGCCGGGGTGGTGCTGCGCTACGTCGTCCAGGCGCGGGAGCGGGGCCTCGCGGTCATCTTCATCACCCACAACCCGCACCACGCCTACCCGGTCGGGAACCGCTTCCTGATCCTGAAGCGGGGCCAGAGCATCGGCTACCACACCAAGGACGAGATCACCCGCGAGGAGCTGACCGGCCTCATGGCGGGCGGCAGCGAGCTGGAGGAACTCGCCCACGAACTGGACGCCGCCGCGTCCCCGCCCGAGAGCTAGGCCGGGGCGAGCCAGGCGCGGCAGAGCCACCAGGCGTTGACGCCGCCGAACGTGTCGGACGCGTCGACGCCGGTGACCTCGGTGAACCGCTGGACCCTGTTCCGCACCGTGTTCGGGTGCACGAACAGGCGCCCGGCGGCCGCGGTGACGTCGCGGCCCTCCTCCAGCCAGGCGCACACCGCGCGGGCGACCGGCCCGGCGCCGGCGCCGAGTTCGGCGCGGGCCGCGCGGTAGCGGTCCAGCAGGATCGAGGTGAGGTCGGTCCGGTCGGCCGCCGCCGCGACGACGGCGACCTCGGCGACGTGCACCACGCCGGCCCGCCCGGTCGCCTCGGCGGCGGCGAGCGCGGACACCGCGAGGCGGCGCGCGGCGGCCAGGTTCTCCGCCTCGGCCGGCCCGGCGAGCCCCGCCGCCGCGCCGCCGGGCGACACCGGCGGGCGGGCCGCCACCGCGAACAGCAGGCCGTCCAGCAGCGCGGACAGCGCCGGCGGCCGGACCGGCGGCAGCGGCCCCCGGCCCGGGCCGGCCGGGCGGGCGGCCAGCACCCACAGCGCGCCGCCGGGCGGCAGGCCCGCCTCGGCGGCGGCGAGCGCGGCGGCCGAGCCGCCGTCGAGCAGGCGGCGCAGCAGCGCCGCGTCCCGCTCCTCGCGCTCCGGCCCGGCGCCGGCCGCCCGCCGCGCCTCCCGGTGCGCCCGGATCAGCCGGGTCCGGACGGCCTCGGCCCAGTCGTCGTAGAGCTCCCGCGCGTCCAGCAGCAGCGCGTCCCCGACGCCCTCGGCGGCGGCGAGCTCCCGGACCCGCGACCAGATCGCGCGCTCGGCGACGTGGATCGCGCTCAGCACCGCCTCGACCGGCACGCCCTGCCGCGCGCGGGTCACGCCGAGCTCCGCGACGAACGCCAACTCGCCCTCGGTCGGCCCGCGCCGCGCCGCGATCGCGCGGGTCGCCGCGGCGAGCAGCGCGCGGGTGTGCCCGGCGATGTCGGCGGGCGGCAGGACGGACATCTCCCGCACGAGGGAGGTCACCCCGGCGACCACGGACGGCAGCAGGTCCTCCTCGCCGGAGATCCGCTCGATGAGGTCGATCAGCGGTGTCCAGCCGGCGTCGCTCTGCTCCATGGCCGGATTGTGGCGCACCACAACCCCGGCCGCCAAACGCGTGGTCTCCTCCATGTTCGCGGGCCACGGCGGTCCTTAAGGTTGGAGGCCACCACAAAACCGACCTCCGCAAGGCCGCACTTGCGGACCGATACCGCTCCGGGAGCGCGCCCATGACCTCTGCCCGCCGTGTCGCCGTGATCGGCGCCGGGCCCGCCGGCCTCACCGCAGGCAAGGCCCTGCGCGACGCGGGCGTGGAGGCCGTGCTGTACGAGCGGGGCGACCGCCCCGGCGGGCTGTGGGCGCGGGGGAGCGGGCAGTCGCCCGCCTACGCGTCCCTGCACCTCAACACCAGCAAGGGGCGCACCGAGTTCGCCGACTTCCCGATGCCCCGGCACTGGCCCGACTACCCGTCCGCCGACATGGTCGCCGGATACCTGGCCGACTACGCGGAGCGCTTCGGCGTCGTCCCGCACATCCGCTTCGGCAGCCCGGTGGCGTCGGTGGAGCGGGAGGACGGCCGGTGGACGGTGACCACCGAGTCCGGCGACGCCGAACGCTACGACGCCGTCGTGGTCGCGAGCGGCCACAACTGGGATCCGCGGTGGCCCGACCCCGCGCCGCCCGGCGAGTTCGCGGGCGCGCAGATGCACGCGCACGCCTACCGCGACGCCGAGGTCTTCCGCGGGAAGCGGGTCCTCGTCGTCGGCATGGGAAACTCGGCCATGGACATCGCCGTGGACGCCTCCCACGTCGCGCGCGGCCCGGTGCTGCTGTCGGCGCGGCGCGGCGTCCACATCGTCCCGAAGTACCTGTTCGGACGGCCGTCCGACGCGACCGGCGGCGCCCTCGCCGCGCTGCCGTGGCGGATCAGGCAGCGCGTCGCGGAGACCATGCTGCGGCTCGCCGTCGGCCGCCCGCAGGACTACGGCCTGCCCGCGCCGTCCGGCGGCCTGTTCCAGAACCACCCGACGATCAGCGACACGATCCTGCACCGGCTGACCCACGGCGAGGTCGTGGCACGGCCCGGCATCGACCGCTTCGACGGCGGCGAGGTCGTGTTCGGCGACGGCACCGCCGATCCCGTCGACCTCGTCGTCTGGGCCACCGGCTACCGGGTCGGCATCCCGTTCCTGTCGCGGGATCTGGTGGGCGACGACCCCGAGCGGCTCCCGCTGTTCAAGCGCGTCTTCCACCTGGACGACCCGAGCCTGGCCTTCACCGGGCTGATGCAGTCGACGGGAGCGGCGCTGCCGATCGTGGAGGCCCAGGCCAAGCTCGCGGCGGCCTACCTCTCCGGCGGCTACGCGCTGCCGCCCCCGGCGGAGCGGCGGCGGTCGGTCGCCCGCGCGCTGCGCGCCGCGACCGCGCGGTGGGGCGACCGGCGCCCCATGATGCGCGTCGACTTCGACCAGTATGTTGCGGATCTGCCCCGCGAGCTGGCGGCGGGCCGGACCCGGCTCGCGCGGGGCGCCGCCCCGCCGTTCACCCCGGCACACCGAGAGGAGACCGCGGCGTGAAGACCTCCCGCCCGTCCGGCGGCCGCGACCCACGCGGCATGCGGGTGATCGTCACCGGCGCGTCCGGGACGTTCGGCCGCGCGATCGGCACCCGGCTGACCGGCCTAGGCGCCCGCGTCGTCGGCCTGGACGTCGCGCCCCGGCCGGACGACCCGATCGACGTCATCGCCTGCGACCTCACCGACGACGACGCCGTCCCGGCCGCCGTCGCGGCGGCGGTCGAGCGGCTCGGCGGCCTCGACCTGCTGATCAACAACGCCGGGATCGGCGGCCCCGCCCCGGCCGAGCTGCCGCCCGGCGACGAGGTGCGCCGCCAGCTCGACATCAACCTGCTCGGCGCCTGGCGGGTGACGTCGGCGTGCGCGGACGCCCTGGTCGGGTCGCGGGGCCGGGTCGTGATGCTGTCGTCCCGGATGGCCGTCATGCAGCTGCCGCTGGCCGCCGCCTACGGCGCGTCCAAACGGGCGCTCGTCGCGTACGCGGACGCGCTGCGCATGGAGATCGGCACCCACGTCGGCGTGACCTGCGTGTACCCGTCGGCGGTGCGCAGTCCGATCCACGACTCGACCGCGGCGGCCGGGCTCTCCCTGGAGGGGATGAGCCGCTACGAGCCGCTCGACGGGGTCGTGGACGCGGTCCTGTTCGCCGCCCTGTCCCGCCGCCCCCGCCGGGACGTGACGACGACCCGGCGCGGCGCCGCCGAGTTCTTCCTCGCCCGGCACCTGCCCGCGCTGACCGACCGGATCGTCGCCCGCACGTTCGCCGCGCGCGTCCGCTCGGGCGCCTTCGCGGGCGCCGACCTCGCCGCCGGCGCCGTGCGCCGCCACGCGGGGCGCGGGTGAGCACCGCCGAGTCGACGCGGCCCGGCACCGGGACCCGGCCGCGCGCCCTCGACCTCACCGGCTACGCCGCCGGCTCGCTCGGCATGGGCGTGTGGGTCACCGTCCCCGGCCTGCTGCTCCTGTACTTCATGACGCACACGCTCGGGGTCTCGCCGTTCCTCGCCGGGCTCACGCTGCTGCTGCCGAAGATCATCGACGCGGTCGCGCATCCGCTGTTCGGGACGCTCTCGGACCGGCAGGCGCGCCGCAGCGGGCACCGGCGCGGCATGCTGCGCTGGGGGCTGCTGCTGGCGTTCGCCTGGATCGGGCTGTTCTCGGTGCCGTCCGGCGTCTCCGGATGGTCGGCGGCGCTGTGGGTCGGCGCCTTCTACATCGCCGGGAACGTCCTGTACGCGTGCTTCCAGGTGCCGTACCTGACGACGCCGTCCGACCTGCGGATCGGCTACCACGAGCGCACCCGCGTGTTCATGTACCGCATGCTGCTGCTCACCGTGGGCCTGCTCGGCGCCGGGGTCGCGGCACCGGCGCTGGTGTCGTCGGGGGAGCGCGCCGCCTACGCGCGGATGTCGGTGCTGCTCGCCGGCGTGCTCGTCGTCACCGGCGTGGTCGCGATCGTCTTCGTCCGGCGGCTCACCGACCGCTGCGGCTTCCGGGTCCCCGACGGGCACGGCGACCCCGTGGTCGGCGCGTCCGCCCTCGCCGACGTCAAGATCGCCTGGCGGGACCGGGACTTCCGCACCCTCGCGCTCTCCTACCTGTTCACGAGCGTCACGACGCACCTGTTCCTCGCCGCGGTGCCCTTCTACACCGAGTACATGCTGGACGACGAGGGCCTGACGGCGGTGCTCATGGGCGCCTTCCTCGTCCCCGCCGCGATCGCGGGGCCCGTCTGGAAGAAGGTGTCGCAGCGGACCGGCAAGCAGCGCGCCCTGCTGATGTGCCAGGGCGCGTTCGTCCTCGGGCCGCTCGCCCTGTGGCCCGGCGACGCCGTGGGCCTGCCCGCGACCGCCGCGGTGATCGCCGTGCTGGGCACCGCCTTCGCCGGCCTCCAGCTCTTCGCGTTCTCCCTCGTCCCGGACGTGGTGGCCGCCGCCGAGTCGCGCGGCACGGCGCGCGCGGGCGCCTACACCGGAGTGTGGACGGCGACCGACGCGACCGGCACGGCCATCGGCCCGTACGTGTACTCCGCCGCCCTCGCCATCGGCGGTTTCGTCTCCACCACCGACGGCCACGCCATCGCGCAGTCGGACACGGCGCTGCTGGCGATCCTCATCGGCGTCACCGTCGTCCCCGCCGCGCTGATGGCGGTCGCCGTGGCGTTCCAGGCCCGCTTCTCCCTCGACCGCGCGCCCGCGTCGGCCGGGTAGCCGCCCATCAGGCCCACGTCGCCTTCGCCAGGATCGTGTCGAGGCCGGGGGTGTTCCACTCGTCCAGGACGAGGAGCCTCGGCTCCGCCAGGTACCAGTACCGCTGGACGTAGGTCACGCCGGCGGGCTGGAACTGCCGGGCGCCGCTCCAGAAGACGCAGTTGAGGCGCCATTCGCGGTACTGCGCCCGCCGCGTCCCGACGGCGGCGGTCCCGGTGCGGGCGGGCTTCTCCCGGTCGGCCTCGGTGCCGATGCCGTTGAGGTCGCCCCGGCGCGGGCAGGCGCGGAACGCCTCGGTCTCCGGCCCCCAGGGGCCGGTCAGGGCGAACCCGCGCCAGCCCGTCGTCGCGTCGTTGTGCCACGGCTCGCTGATCACCAGGAATCCCGGGCAGTTGTTCTGGTAGACCCGGGCGTCCCGTCCCCCGGGCGGGGTGGCGCCCTGCGTCTGCGGGGAGCACGCGCCGGGGGTGCCCACCCAGTAGTTGCCCCGGGGGTCGCCCGGCAGGTCCGTCAACTCGGTGCGCCGCCACTCCGCCGGGACCGTGACCGAGAACCCGCCGAACGACATCCGCTGCCCGGACGGCGACGGCGTGCTCGCGACGGCGAACTTGTCGCTGTCGGGACGGGTCGCGGCGTAGACGCCGACACCGGCGGCGGCGGTGCCGGCGACGGCGGCGCCCGCGATCGCGACACCCGCCTTACCGCCGACCGCGGACAGGAACCCGCCCGAGCCCCCCGCCGTGCCGCTCGTGCCCGCGGCCGTGCCGGCGCCCGCCGCCGCGGCTCCGGCTCCGGCGCCGGCTCCGGCGGGGACCAGGCCGGCGGCGGCGAGGGGGAACAGCGCGGCGAACGCGACGGCCGCGAGGGCCAGGGTGCGCACGGCGCGCTGCTCCCAGCCGGGGCCGTACGCCTGGACGGCGATGCGGTCGAGTTCGCCGACGAAGTGCGCCGCGCTCGGCGGGCGGTAGGCGGGTTCCTTGGACATCCCCTGGAGGACGAGCGTGCGCAGCGGTTCCGGAACGTTCTCCGCCGGGATCGGCGCGGTGGCGTGCAGCCCCATCAGCGCGAGCTGGTCGTCCGCACGGTAGGGCCGCTCACCGGTGACGCACTCGTAGAAGACGCAGGTGGCGGCGTAGACGTCGGTGGCCGCGGTGGCGGGTTCGCCGCGCCACTGCTCGGGCGCCATATAGACGGGGGTGCCCGACCGGCCGCCCTCACCCGTCCACACGGCGATGCCGAAGTCGATGAGCTTGCTGAGGCCGTCCGCGCGGACGACGACGTTGGCGGGCTTGTAGTCGCGGTGCACGACCCCGGCGGCGTGCGCGGCGGCCAGCCCGCGCAGCGAGCCCTTCAGCACCAGCAGCGCCGCCTCGGGGCCGAGCGCGCCGTGCTCGGCCAGCACCCGCTTCAGCGGTACCCCCTCGACCGCCTCCATGATCAGCGCCGCGCCGTCCTCGTGCTCCACGAGCCGGTAGAGCCGTGCCACGTGCGGGTCGTCGACGCGGCCGAGCATCCGGGCCTCGTTGCGGAAGGCGTCCTTGGCCTCGGGGGCGGCGCCGGCGGGCAGATACTTGATCGCGACAGGGGTACCGGACGTGCCGTGCCGGGCCAGCGCCACCCGGCCCTGCGCCCCGCGACCGAGCTCGCGCACCTCGTCGAACTCCGAAACCCGCCACTCCGCCACCGGCACCCCTTGGGTCCGACCTGATAGATCCACCAGTGTGACGCAGCGGGCCGGCGGATGGTTTGTCATTCCCGCGACGTCATGATGCCTCTCGCGGTGAACGCCACGTCCGGTTCGGGATGGGCGCGCAGGACGCGCAGCAGCGCGCGCCACCCGGCGGGCCAGCCCGCGCGGGGGGCGTGGCCGCCGGTGAGCGCGGCGGCGAACAGGCCGCCGGCGAGGTCGCCCCGCGCGGCCAGCCGCTCGGCGTGCGGGAGCACGTCCTCGGGGTCCGGCGCGTCATCGGGGATGTCGGCGTACTCGGGGTCGTCGTCCCAGTCCCCGCCGGCCCAGGGGACGAACGCCTCGGCGACCCGCCGGACGGCCAGGGCACCGCCCGCGCAGCGCCCGGCGAGGGCGTCCAGGGTCTCGCCGGCGCCGGGCCCATCCCAGCGGAACGTCGCGGCGGCCAGCTCGCAGGCGAGGACGCCGGGGAGGCGGCCGTCCAGCGCGGCGACGGCGTCCCGGGCCGAGTCGCGGTTCCGGCCCGCCGCGTCGGCCACCGCCTCGACCAGCGCGGACAGCCGCTGGTACGCGGGCAGATCCCGTTCTGGATCGGCGCTCGGCTCGTCGGGGGCGGCGGCCAGCGCGGCCGCGACCGCGCCGAGCTCCGCCGCGCCGAAGCCCGCCGTGGCGCAGCCGACCAGCGCGTCCAGGGCCTGCCGCCAGCCGCTCGTCGCGCCGAGGTCGCCGACGAGCGCGGCGACCGCCGCCGGGGCGTCCGGCGCCCACCGCGCCCACAGCGGGACGGCCGGCAGCGCCGCCGCGCGCGCCTCGGCGTCGGCCGAGCGCGCCACCCGCACGACGAGCGAGGCGTAGAAGCCGCGGAACCGCTCCCCGACCGCCCGGGGCGGTGTGCCGAGCACCTGCCGGGCGAGGTCACGCGGGCCGTCGGCGGCCTCGGTGAGGATGCGCCGCGCGGCGTCCTCGGCCAGGTGCGGGCGGACCGCCGAGACGATCGCGGCGCGGACGTCCCGGTGCTGGCCGGGGTCGTCCCAGGCGGCGGTGACCAGGTCCAGCGCGCCCGGCACCCGGTTGCCCAGCAGGATGCGCAGCGCCTCCTTGCGAGAGGTGATCTTGCCGTCGCGGAGGGCCGGGCCGAGCAGCGCCGCCAGCTCCGCGGGACGGACGAACCGGGCCGCGCGGGTCATCGCGTACATGGCGACGTGCGCGTCGCCGGTGCTGGCGTGCGCGAGCAGGTCGGGCAGGACTGCCCGCGGCGACGCCGTCCACGCCGCGGCCGTCAGCGCGGCCCAGCGGAGGGCGTCGTCGGCGGAGCCGAGGTAGGGGCGCAGCCGGGCGGCGTCCGCGCCCGGGACGGTGCCGATGGCCGCGACCGCGCTCGCCCGCGCCGCGTCCGGCTGCTCGCCGTCGCCCGCCACCCGGTCGAGCAGGCCGAGGTAGGCGGCGCGCTGCCGGGACGTCCAGCGGCGCATCCAGGACGCCTCCACACGCGGGACGTAGGTGACGTCCGCGCGCTGGAACCGTCCCGGCGCGGTGCTCCCGGTGAGCACGAGATGCAGCAGGTCGGTGCGCTCGCGGGCGATCACGGCGAGGACGGCCGGGACGGCGACGGCCGACGCGTCCTTCGCCAGCACCCGCTCGACGCGTCCGGCGCGGGCGCCGGGAGGTGCGAGCCACAGCTCGATCGCCTGCCGCAGCACGGCGTCGCCGCGCGCGTCGAGGGCCGCCTCCAGCGCGTCCTGCAGCCGGGGGACGCCGTGCGCGCGGCGGCCGAGCGCCCGCGCGAGCAGCAGCGCGAGCCGGTGGTCGTCGCGGCGCGCGGCGGCGTCGAGGTGGGGCGCGAGCGCATCGGCGAGCCGGTGCTCCTGGCCGTGCCGCAGGACCCGGTCGAGGCGTCCGAGGTAGAGGGTCCCGGTGCCGCCGACCAGCCGCTCGACCAGCTCCAGCCCGGACAGGAACAGGCCGGCGTCGTCGCGGACCGCGCCCTGCCTGCAGAACGCGGCCGCGATCCGCCCGAGCGCGTTCCGGGTCATGTACGAGCAGTCGCGGGCGGCCAGCGCGTCGCCCGCGAACCTCCCGGCGATCGGTGCGTGCTCGCCGCGCAGCAGCTCCTCCGGGACGCCCGCCAGGGCGTTCAGCGCCGCGTACCGGACGGGGTCCTGCTCGTTGCGGAGCCGGCCGAGCGACTCCAGGGCCGTGGTCAGCGTGCCGGGATCGCGGGTGCGGCCCGCGCAGGCGATGAGCAGCGCGTATCCGGTGGCGCGGTCGTCGGCGTCCGGGCGCCGGATGAGCCCGTCGAGGACCGGCAGCGCCTCCGCGTACGGCAGGAACGCGGTGGTGCTCCAGTAGCGCGCGGGCGTCTCGGCGATCCGGCGCAGCCGCAGCATCCGGCGCGCCTCCCGGATCCGGACCGCGTGCGGCAGGACGTCCAGCAGCGACTCGTCCAGCTCGGCGGCCGACAGGTCGACGCCGCTCGTCGCCGCCTCGAAGACGCGCTCCCGGCGGGACGGCGGGAACGCCTTCAGCAGCAGGCGGAGCGCACCGCCGTCGCCGCGGACGGCGCGGGCCGCCAGTGCCAGGCCGTCGTCGCCGAGCCTCGCCATCCGGTCCCGGACCGACCGGCGCCGCAGCAGCCGGCCGAGCGTTCCCCGGTACCGCTCGGAGGTCAGCAGCCGGAGCATCCGCACCGGTTCGGCGTCCAGCAGCAGCCCCGCCTTCGCCTCCAGCGCGATCGGCAGGCCGCGGCCCTCCGGGAACCGCTCCAGCAGCGCGATCACGCGCCCCGGGTCGTGCTCTGCCGCCGCGGCGACGCCGGGCCCGTGCCAGGCCCACCAGCTCGCGCGGACCGGGCCGGAGGAGTCCGCGAGCCGCCGCTCAGCGTGGTCCAGCAGCACGCCGGGATGGGCACGGCCGACGGCCGCCCAGTTCGGGACGGCGCCCGCGACCGCGTCGATCCGCTCCGCCGCGGCCCCGGTGCCGCACACGGGCAGCAGCGCGGCGGCCTCCGCCGCGCCCCAGCGGTCGGCGACCGGCCCGACGAGGGCGTCCGCCAGATCGGTGCGCCACCACTTCCGCACGGCGCCGTAGACCGCGGACCGGATCGCGGCGGGCGCGTCGCCGAGGGCCGCGAGGAACGGCTCCGGGCCGTCCGCGTAATGGACGGCCGACCGGATCGCCGAGCACGCGATGTCCGCGTCCGGGTCGCCGGCGGCGCGGACGATGTGGGCGAGCGACGCCTCGTCCCGGACGGCCGTGGCGATGAACAGCGCCAGCGACCGCTCGTAGTGGCCGCGCTCCGCCAGGTCGCCGAGCAGCGCCGCGAGCTCCGGCGTGCCCGCGGCGCGGCGCAGGTCCGCCAGCCGGCGGCAGCGCTCCCCGAACGGCAGCGGTTCGACGTCGGCCAGGAGATCATCAGCACGCATGGCGCGCATCCTTCCGGATCCGCCACCCGACTTCATACGATTTACGGCGCTCCGGGCCGCGGCCCGGAGCGCGGTCACCGGTCGTCGCGCGCCTCGCCCGGCTCCGGTACCGCGGGACGGGAGGCCGCGATCTGCTCGGCCAGCATGCGGACGCGGGGCTCGTGGTCGTCGTAGCCGACGACGACCGGGGGTTCGTTGTACGGCATCGTGTCGGACGAGCGGCGCAGCTTCACGTACTGGCCGCACGCGTCGATCGCGTAGGGCTCCATGTCGTCCTGCAGCGCGCCGATCACCGTGATGCCGTGCGTCTCGCCGATCTTGCGGAACAGCGCGACGGCCTCCTTGCGGTGCTCCCGGGCCGTCTACCCCCGGGTCGCCGTCCTTCGGGCCGCCTTTCGCCGGGTCGCCGTCCTCGGGGATGGGGGCGTCCTCCGTCGGCTGTCCCCGCCCAGTACGTCCATAACGTCGACGGTCGCAGAGCGTCGCCGGTGGTGCTGAGACCTGCCATTTGCCCTCTATCCGTCCGAATGGGGCGCTGATCGCCCAAGCGGTATCTACCACGCCGGCCGCGGATTCGGAGGGGAGATCGGGCGGGAGGCCCCGGTTGTGCGGGGCCTCCCGGGGGGCGTCAGGCGGAGGGGGCCGGGTGGGGGATGGACTTGTGCTCCAGGTAGGCGTGCAGGCCCTCGGGGCCCAGTTCGCGGCCCATTCCGCTGTTCTTGTAGCCGCCGAACGGGGTGTTCGGGTCGAGGGTGTACATGTTGACGCCGCAGCTGCCGGTGCGGATGCGGCGGGCGACGTCGACGCCGTGGTCGACGTCGGACGTCCAGACCGAGCCGCCGAGGCCGTAGTCGCTGTCGTTGGCGATCCTGACGGCGTCGGCCTCGTCCTCGTAGGGGATGAGGACGAGGACGGGGCCGAAGATCTCCTCGCGGGCGATGCGCATGTCGTTGCCGACGTCGCCGAACACGGTCGGCGCGACGTACCAGCCGCGGTCGTGCGGCCGGTCCAGGCCGCCGGTGATCAGCTTGGCGCCCTCGTCCTGCCCGATCCGGATGTAGTTCTCCACGCGCTCCTGCTGCCGCTTGGCGACCAGCGGGCCGATCTCGGTGGCGTAGTCGGCGGGGTCGCCGACGGTGAGGCCGCCGACCATGGCCGCGAGGGCGTCGGCGACCTCGTCGTAGCGGCGGCGGGACGCGAGGATGCGGGTCTGCGCGGCGCACGCCTCGCCGTTGTTCATCAGCGAGGCCAGCTTGAAGCCCTCGATGGTGGACGGCAGGTCCGCGTCGTCCAGGATGATCGCGGCCGACTTGCCGCCGAGCTCCAGGGTGCAGCGCTTCAGCTGCTCGCCGCACACCGCGCCGATCTTGCGGCCGGCGGCGGTGGAGCCGGTGAACGACACCTTGTCGACGTCAGGGTGGGCGACCAGGTAGGCGCCGACCTCGCGCCCGGCCGGGACGAAGTTGACGACGCCGTCCGGGATCCCCGCCTCCTTGATCCACTCGGCGAGGAGGTAGGTGTCGAGCGGCGTCTCGGGGGACGGCTTGGCCACCACCGTGCACCCGGCGATCAGCGCCGGGGCGAGCTTCAGCATCAGCGTGAACTGCGGGACGTTCCACGGGACGATCGCCGCGACGACGCCGACGGGCTCCTGGGTGACCGTGACCGGCCCCAGCATGCCCTGCCGCTCCTCCTCCCACGCGTAGGTGGCGGCGAGGTCCACGTAGTACTGCAGGACCATCTGCGGGATGGCGGCCTGCCCGAACACCGAGAACATGATGGGCGACCCCATCTGGGCCGTGCAGAGGTCGGCCATCTCCTGCTGCCGCTCCGCGTAGATCGCCGACAGCCGGCCGACGATCTCCGCGCGCTCGGCGGGCGTCATCCGGGGCCAGGGGCCCGCGTCGAACGCGCGCCGCGCCGCCGCGACGGCCGCGTCGATGTCGCCCTCGGTGCCCTCGGGCACCCGCCCGATGACCTCCTCGGTGTGCGGGGAGATGACGTCGATCGTGCCGGTACCGGCCGGGGCGGCCCACTCGCCGCCGATGAACAGCCGATCGTGCTCGCGCATGCTGCTGTGCCTCCCTGCCCGAAGGGCGAGTTCGGGTAACCGAATGCTTGCTTGGGCACAGCATCGCACGGGGTCCCCGGGCGTTGGCAAGAGGAATGAGACTCGCGTCTCATCCCGCTGCCGCGTCCTAGCGGAGATGGGCGTTGGGAATGCGGGCCCGGGACGCCAGGTCCGGGACCTCCAGGAGTTCGACTCCGGCGGCGGCCAGGACCTCCGCGCCGGTGCCCGCGGCGAACAGCACCGGCTCCCGCCAGGCGAACACGACGCGGCGCAGGCCCGCGGCGATGATCAGCTCGGCGCAGGGGCGCGGGCGGGACGCGCGGTGCCCGCACGGCTCCAGCGACGTGTAGATCGTCGCGCCGCCCAGCTCCCCGGCGGTCTTGCCGAGGGCCGCCTCCTCGGCGTGGTCGTGCGGGTCCTTCTCGCGGGAGAAGCCGCGCGCGACCTCCCGGCCGTCCGCCCCGACGATCACCGCGCCGACCGAGAACGCCGTGTCGGACGGCGGGCACAGCGCCGCCAGGTCGCAGGCCAGCCCCAGCCAGGCGCGGTCATCCACGCGCGGCTCCGACGCGGTAGCGGAGCAGGGCCAGGTCGCCGATCCGGGTGGCGTCCTCCAGCCGCATCGGACGGTCCGGCGACTGCGGGAAGACGCCCGAGCGCACGAACCGCGGCGCCGACGGGTCGCCGATGAAGAACGGCGCGACGACGAGCTGCAGCTCGTCCACCAGCCCGGCCGTGAGGAAGAGCGTGTGGACGCCGCCGCCCCCCTCGACCATCAGCCGGCGGACGCCCCGCGCCGCGAGGTCGCGCAGGACGGTCGGGAGGTCGAGCGGGTCGCCCGCGTCCACCACCTCGGCGAGGCCGTCCAGGCGCGGCGCCAGTTCCGCCGCCGTCGCGGACGGGGCGTAGACGAGCTTCGGCGCCTCGCCCGCCGTGAAGAACCGGGCGGCCGGGTCCAGGTCGCCGCTCCAGGTCAGCGTCACCTTGGTCAGGTCGGCGGGCAGCCCCCGAGCGGCGCGCCGCTCCCGGCGCGCGGCCGAGCGGATCAGCAGCTTCGGGTCGTCGGCCCGCACGGTCCCGGCGCCGACGAGGATCGCGTCGCAGCCGGCGCGCACCGCGTCGACCCGGTCGAAGTCCGCCGCGCTGGACAGCCGCAGCCGCTCCGGGCCCGCGTCGTCGATATAGCCGTCGGCGGACATCGCGCAGCTCAGCAGCACGTAGGGACGATCACTCACGCCGCAACACTACGGGAGCCGCCGCGATGCGGTGTTCGAAGATCCTTTGGGGCGGCTCGGCGTTTCTGCGCCGGATGTGTCGGAGGGGGTGCCTATGGTTGCTGCGACATGCGAATCCTGCACACCTCCGACTGGCATCTCGGCAGATCGTTCCACCGCGAGGACCTGCTGGCCGCGCAGGCGGCGTTCGTCGACCACCTCGTCGAGACGGTCGCGGCGGAGCGGGTCGAGTGCGTGCTCGTCTCGGGCGACGTCTACGACCGCGCGCTGCCCGCCGTGGACGCCGTCAAGCTGTGCAACGAGGCCCTGGAGCGGCTCGCCGAGCGCGCCCGGGTGGTGCTCATCGCGGGCAACCACGACTCGGCGCGCCGGCTCGGGTTCGGCTCCGCGCTGATGGACAAGGCGGGCGTGCACGTCCGCACCGACTTCGCCGCCGTGGGCGATCCCGTCGTCGTCGGCGGCACCGCCTTCTACGGCATCCCGTACCTGGAGCCCGAACTCGTCCGCCACCCCTGGGACCTCGACGAGCGGAGCCACGCCGCCGCGCTCACCGAGGCCATGCGCCGCGTCCGCGACGACGCCGCGCGCCGCGAGGAGCGCTCGGTCGTGCTGGCGCACGCGTTCGTCACCGGCGGCGAGTCCAGCGAGAGCGAGCGCGACATCTCCGTCGGCGGGTCGTCGCAGGTGTCGGCGACGGTGTTCGACGGCGTCGACTACGCCGCGCTCGGCCACCTGCACGGCCGCTGGCGCATCACCGACCGCGTCCGGTACTCGGGCTCGCCGCTCGCCTACTCGTTCTCCGAGGCGAAGCACGTCAAGGGCTCGTGGCTGATCGACCTCGCGGCGGACGGCGGCGTCGCGGGCGAGTTCGTGGAGGCGCCCGTCCCGCGCCGCCTCGGCCGGCTGCGCGGCCGCATCGACGACCTGCTCGCCGACCCGTCCAACGAGAAGTACGAAGACCGCTGGCTCCAGGTGACGCTGACCGACGCGCGCCGCCCGTCCGCCGCGATGGAGCGGCTGCGCCGCCGCTTCCCGCACACGCTCGTGCTCGGCTTCGCCCCCGAGGGCGGTGCGGCGGACGGCGCCCGCACCTGGTCCGACCGCGTCCGCGAACGCTCCCCGCTCGACGTCGCGGGCGACTTCGTGGCGGAGGTGACCGACGGCCCCGCGACCCCCGGGGAGCGCGCCCTCCTGCACGAGGCGTTCGAGACCTGCCGCCGGAAGGAGGCGCTCGCGTGAGGCTGCACCGGCTGGAGGTCGCGGCGTTCGGGCCGTTCTCCGGAACCGAGGTGATCGACTTCGACGCGCTGTCGGACGCCGGGCTCTTCCTCATCCAGGGCCGGACGGGCGCGGGCAAGACGAGCATCCTGGACGCGGTGTGCTTCGCCCTCTACGGGCAGGTGCCCGGCGTGCGCAACGCGGTGAAGGGGCTGCGCAGCGACCACGCGCCGCCGGGCGCCGGGCCGAGGGTCGTCCTGGAGACGACGATCCGGGGGCGCCGGCTGCGGATCACGCGGTCGCCCGCCTGGGAGCGGCCGAAGCTGCGCGGGTCCGGGACGACGACCGAGCACGCCAAGGTCGTCCTGGCGGAGTTCGAGCACGGCGAGTGGACCGGGCTCACCACCCGGCTGGACGAGGCCGGCGACCTGGTGTCGCGCATGCTCGGGATGAACGCCGTGCAGTTCTGCCAGGTGGCGCTGCTGCCGCAGGGGGAGTTCGCCGGGTTCCTGCGCGCCGGCGCGGACGAGCGGCGCAAGGTCCTGGAGCGGCTGTTCGCGGCCGAGGTGTTCGCGCAGGTCGAGAAGTGGCTGGCCGATCGGCGCGCCGCGACCGGGCGGGAGGCCGCCGATCTCGGCGCCGCCGCGGCGTCGATCGCCGACCGGATCGCCGAGGCGACGGGCGCCACGGCGCCGCGCGGGGAGCGGCAGGCCGTCCCGCAGCCGCGCCGCGCGGAGCCGGCCGTGGAGCCGTTCGCCGAGGTCGAGGCGCTGCCCGCGTGGGCGGCGGAGCTGGCCGCCGGGCACGCGGACGTCCGCGCGGCCGCCGAGGAGCTGCGGGCCGGCGTCACCGAGACACTGCGCACGGCCCGCGAGGCCCTCGACGAGGGGAAGGCGGTCGCCGGGCGGCGGCAGAGCCACGCCGACGCCGTCGCCCGCCGCGACGCGCTGGCCGGGCACGCGGAGGAGAAGTCGCGGATGGCGTCGCGGCTCGACGCCGCGGCCCGCGCCGACCGGGTCGTCCCCCTGGTGAAGGACGTCCGGGACCGGCACGGCCGGGCGGTGCAGGCGCGCCGCTGGGCGGAGGAGACCCGGGCCCGGGTCGCGGCGCTGCTGCCGCCGAAGGCGCCGGAGGACGTCCTCGCCAAGGCCGAACGCGACCGCCGCGACGAGGCCGCGGCGCTGGAGGGCGGGCGCGCCACGGCCGCCCGGCTCGGCGACATCGAGCGGCGGCGGGAGGCGCTGGCCGCCGAGCTGCGCCGTCTGGAGCCGCAGGAGGCGCGGACCGCCGCCGCGCTGGCGGAGCTGCCCGGCATCGTGGCCGCCCGCCGGGCCGAGCTGGACGAGGCCAGGGTCGCGGCGGCGGGCCGCTCGGGGGCCGAGGCCGCCGTCCGGGACGTCCGACGGCGGCTGGACGCCGCGCACCGCCGCGACCGGGTGGAAGGCCTGCTCGCCGCCGCCGAGGAGGCGCAGCGCGCCGCGATCGACGCCGCGCAGGAGGCCCGCGACCGCGCGCAGGAACTCCGGCAGACCCGCCTGGACGGCATGGCCGCCGTCCTCGCCGCGGAGCTGGCGGACGGCGAGCCGTGCCGGGTCTGCGGTTCCACCGAGCATCCCGCGCCCGTCGCCTCCCTCGCCGTCGTCCCGACCGAGGACGAGGTCGACCGCGCCCAGGCCGCCTACGAGCAGGCGCAGCAGCGGCGGGAGAGGCGGACCGGCGAGGTGGAGTCGCGGCGGTCCGAACGCGACCAGCTCGTCGAGGCGGCCGGCGACGCGCCCGCCGGCGTCCTCGCGGTGGAACTCGCCGAGACCCGGGAGACGCTCGACGCCGCCATGGCGCGGGCGGCGGAGGCCGAGCGGCTGGAGACCGTGCTCCACCGGCACGAACAGGAACTCGAGCAGGCCCGGGACGGGCACGACCAGGTGTCCCGGCTGCTCACCGAGAACCGCACCGAGGACAGGAACCTGGCCGAGGAGCAGGTCCGCCGCACTGCGGAACTGGACCAGGCGCGCGGCGATGACCCGACCCTGGAGGCGCGCATCGCCCGCCTCACCCGCGAGGCCGACGCGCTGGGGGAGGCCGTCGAGGCGTCGCGCGCCGCCGGCCGCGCCGACGAGGAGCTGTCCGCCGCCCGCGCGAGGGCGCGACAGGAGGCCGAGGACCAGGGGTTCGGGACGCCCGACGAGGTCCTCGAAGCCGCGCTGACCGACGAGGAACAGGGCGACCTGCGCGACAGGATCCGCACGTGGGACGACCAGGAGGCCCAGGTCCGCGCGCTGCTCAAGGACCCGGCGCTCATCGAGGCCGCCGCCGCGCCCGCCCCCGACCTGCCCGCCCTCGAAGCGGCCGTGCGGGCGGCCGAGGCGGCGCACACCGAGGCGGCGAGCGCCGCCGACCGCGCCCGGTACCGCTGCGACCGCCTCGCCGAGCTGCGCGGGCGGCTCACCGGGGCCGTCGCCGATTGGCGGCCCGCCGCCGAACGCCACGAGGTCGCCGAGCGGCTCGCGGGCCTGGCGTCCGGCAAGCACCCCGCGAACCGGCACGCCATGTCGCTGTCGGCGTACGTCCTCGCCGCGCGCCTCGAACAGGTCGTCGCGGCCGCGAACGAGCGACTGTCGCGCATGTCCGGGGGCCGCTACGCCCTCGTCCACACGACCGAGAAGTCGGCCGGCGACCGAACGAAGGGCGCCGGCGGCCTCGGCCTGCGCGTCGCCGACGCCTGGACGGGCCTGATGCGCGACCCGGTCACCTTGTCGGGCGGCGAGTCGTTCATCACGTCGCTGTCCCTGGCGCTCGGCCTCGCCGACGTCGTCACCGCCGAGGCCGGCGGCACCGAGATCGGCACGCTGTTCGTCGACGAGGGCTTCGGCACGCTCGACGAGGAGACGCTCGACGAGGTCATGGACGTCCTGGACGGCCTGCGCGACGGCGGCCGGGCGGTCGGCATCGTCAGCCACGTCGCGGAACTGCGCACCCGCATCCCCGCGCAGCTCCGCGTCACCAAGGACCGCACCGGCTCCACCGCGACGATCGTCGTCTGACCGGGTCGGCGGCCCCGCGTCAGGAGATGTACTGCAGGATCACGTTGTGGACGTGGTGGCTCTTGTCGCTGCCCCGGAACTCGACCTCGTAGGTCTGGTGGCCGACGTTGATCGCGATCGACCCGGTGGAGAAGTAGGACCCGGCCCACGACTTGTTGCTGACCACGCTCACCGAGGTGATCTTGGAATAGGGCACGCTGGTGATCGCGTACTTCTTGCCCGCGAAGCTTTTGTCCTGGATGATCACCCGCCGGTCGGTGAGGCCGACGAACCCGGTGCCCGCCCCGACCGCGTCGTAGACGGCGATGATCTGCTCGCCGGGGATCAGCCCGCTCTCGATCTGCTTGAGCTGGCTCGACCTGTCGTGTTCGATCTCGTCGCCCATCGGTGCCTCCGGTGCTCGGTGTGCCCGTTCGACGGACGGTCGGTCCGTCCCGTTCCGTAGGGGAGTATCTCAGTCGCCCGATACCAGCGGGATGCGCCGTCGGGCTGCCGCGGTGTGAAGGCCCGGCGGGACCATCTCACTGCGGGCGTCCGCCATTCCTTGATACCGGGAGACGCGTATATCTCGGGTGTATCGAAAAACGCATACGCCACCGCAACAGCCTCCCGTCTTCAGTGGTGGCATGAATCACCGCAGCACTGTCAGCGCCACCCCGTCGTACGCGCAGGATCGGGCTCGCCAGTCGGATGAACCCGTGGCGAACAGGGCTCGCGTCCTGGCGGCCGTCGCCCGGCTCGCCGCGGTGCTGCTGGTGCCGGTCGCCTTCTGCCGCGCACCGGCCCGCGCCCGCTTCCTCGCCTGCCAGTGGGCGCTGGGCCTGCGCTTTCCCGCGGAGGATCTGCGCGGGCTGGCACCGGAGACGCTGACGGCGTTCACGCACGCGCGGGCCGAGGCGTTCTGGCGCGACGGGCAGCTGATCGGCCTCACCTCGGGATATCGCGACGCGGCGGAGCAGCACCGGATCTTCACCGAAGAGGTACGGCGCACCGGCTCGGTGGCCGCGGCGCGGCGGCGGGTGCTGCCGGCGCAGGAGTCCGGCCACGTGCGGGGGCTCGCGCTCGACGTCCGGCCGACCGAGGGCGCGCGATGGCTCGAACGGCACGGTGGACGGTACGGGCTCTACCGCGTCTACGACAACGAGTGGTGGCACTTCGAGTACCGCACGGTCGAACCGGTCCCGCTGCCGCACCCGGATGCCGCGGCCCGGCCGTGTGAGCACGGCACCGCGTACGGGCGGCGGCAGATCTATGGCGATGAGCCTTGGGGTTGCCGCGCGGATCCGGCCGAGAACCCGGGGACGCGGCCGTGAACCGGGTCCCGCTCGCGCCCTCGCGCCGATCAGGTACCTTCCCGCCGCCGACCTTGCGGACGCTGGCCGCGGCGGTGGCCGCGAACGTGGCCGAGATCCGGGCGCGGACTCCGGCCACGATCATGGCCGTGGTCAAAGCCGACGGTTACGGCCACGGCGCCGTCACGGTCGCCAGGGCCGCCGTCGCCGCCGGGGCCGGGTGGCTCGGGACGACCAGTGTCGCCGAGGCTTCGGCGTTGCGTGCCGCGGGGCTGGCCGTGCCGATCCTCACCTGGCTGCATCCCTCCGGGATCGACGCCGAGGCGGCGGCGGCCGCCGGCGCCGATGTCGCGGTCGGGTCGGTGGCCGAGCTCGGCGCGCTTCTCGCGCAGGCCGCGTCGGCGGTGCGGGTGCATCTCCATGCGGACACCGGAATGTCGCGCGGCGGCTGCCCCCGCGGGCAGTGGGACGAACTGATCGCCCTGGCCCGGCGCGGTCAACGGGCTCGGCGGGTCCGCGTCGTGGGTGTGATGGGGCATCTCCCGCGAGCCGACCGGGCCGACCCCGCGGCGAACGCGCCGGCGGTCGCCGCCATGCGCGAGGCGTGGCAGGCGGTCCGGGCGGCGGGGCTGAGGCCGCCGCTCGCCCATCTCGCGGCCACGTCGGGGACGCTGACCGACCCGGCGACCCATTTCGGCATGGTCCGCGTCGGGGCGGGACTGGTCGGCATCGATCCGTCCGGGACCGTGGAACTGCACGGCGCGTCCCGGCTGACCGCACCGATCGTGCACACGACGGCGGAGCCGGCCGGTACACCGGTCGGTTACGCCGGCGCGTATGTCACCGACCGTGCCACCCATCTGAGCGTCCTGCCCGTCGGGTACGCCGACGGGATCCCGCGAGAGCTCTCGCGCCGGGCCGGCGTCGAGATCCGCGGGCGCCGCTTCCCGGTCGCCGGACGGGTCTCGATGGACCAGATCGTGATCGATACCGGTGACGAGGTCTTTCCGGCGGGCACGTCCGCGACCGTTTTCGGCCCGGGCGGGGGAGCGACCCCGACCATCCACGACTGGGCCCGTTGGGCCGGGACCATTCCGCACACCATTGTCACCGGCATCGGGCCGCGTGTGAGAAGGAGCATCGCATGACACGGCGCATCGTGGTGATCGGCGGCGGGGAGAGCGCCGAGCACGAGGTCTCCCTGGCCACGGCCGCGGCGGTCGCACGGGCGTTGCGCTCCAGCGGATTCGGCGTTGACGAGCTGACCATCGACCGTGACGGGACATGGCGGCGGGGCGTGGACGCGCTCGGGTCGCGGGCCGCCGATTCCCTCGCGGCGGCGCTGAAGGTCATCGAACGTGCCGACGTCGTCTTCCCCGCGGTCCACGGTCTGTTCGGCGAGGACGGGACCCTCGCGGCGCTGTGCGCTCTCACCCACACGCCGATGGCAGGCTCGGGCCTGCGCGCCGGAGCGCTCGGCATGGACAAGTGGGCGACCAAGCTCGTGGCCGAGGCCGTCGGGATCCGCACCGCCCCCGGCCGGCTGGTGGCCGCGGCCGAGATCGCCGATATCGAGTTCGCGAAGGACGTGGTGGTGAAGCCGGCCTCGGCCGGGTCGAGTTTCGGCGTCGCCCTGGCACGCGATCCCTCCCAGTTGCGCGACGCGCTGCGCCGCGCGGCGCGATTCGACGACCGGATCCTGATCGAGGACGTCGTCCCGGGCCGGGAGATCGATGTGGCCGTCCTGCGCGAGGCCGATGGCCGCCGATGGGCGGCACCGCCGCTGGAGATCCAGACCAGCGGCGTGTTCGACACCCGGGCCAAGTACGACGGTTCGGCCCGGTTCAGCGTGCCCGCCGACCTCGACGGCGCGGACCGGACGGCGCTGACCGGCGCGGCACTGCGGATGTTCGACGCGCTCGGCTGCGCCGGTGTCGCCCGCGTCGACTTCTTCCTCACCGAGCACGGACCCGTCCTCAACGAGGTCAACACCATGCCCGGGATGACGGCCGCCTCCCAGGTACCGAGAATGTTCGCCGCGGCCGGACTGCCGTACGAGCAGCTGGTCGTGCGCCTGGTCGACGCCGCCACCGTGCCGGCTCCCGCATCGCCCGCGGCGAGGCCGCCCGGCCCCGGCCGGCGGTGAGGTAAAAAAACTAGTGTAATTGGTCAAACTGGTGCCGCCGCACCGGGGTCGGGGACGGGCCCCGGGCGCAGAAAAGATCATCACCCGCATCGCCGTGACCAGCGGGATTTCCGTCGCCTTGCGGGCTGTGCGGTGCTTCACACCCGCCGCCCCTGGACGCGCCCATGCTTCTGCCAATAAAAACTAGTCTGCTAGTTAAAAATGAGACCCGGAAGGGGTCGGCAGAAATGGATGGCGCAAGATCGAGGGTGCTGGTCGCGGCGTTCGCGTTCGCGGTCGCGCTGACCGTCGCGCTCTGGACGATTCCGCGCGGCGACGCCGCCGAGGCGTCGCACTCCGCGGAGACGTCGCAGGCGGCGGAGTCGGCGCAGGCGGCCGAGTCGCCCGCGGCGGGGCACGACACGACGTCGCACGGCGCGTCCGGCTCGGACGACTGGAAGGCCATGGACGACGCCATGGCCAAGCGGGACAAGAGCTTCCCGGCGGCGACCAAGGGCCAGGGCGGCCAGGACCTCGCCCCCAAGGTGCTGAAGGACGGCACCAAGGAGTTCCACCTGACGGCGGAGACCTTCAAATGGGAGGTGGAGCCCGGGAAGGTCGTGGACGCCTGGGGCTTCAACGGCATGGTGCCGGGCCCGACGATCCGCGCGGACGTCGGCGACAAGGTCCGCATCGTGGTGAAGAACGACCTGCCCGAGCCGACCAGCGTCCACTGGCACGGCATCCAGCTCCCCAACAAGATGGACGGCGTCCCCAACGTCACCCAGGACTCCATCAAGCCCGGCAAGACGTTCACCTACGAGTTCCCGGTGACGCGGATCGCCGACACCTGGTACCACTCGCACTACGACGGCACCAAGCAGGTCAGCAGCGGGCTGTGGGGCGCGATCCAGTTCGGTGACATGCCCACCCCGAACAAGGAGAAGGTGGCGCAGCGGCACGTCATCCAGATCCAGGACGCCGGCGTGATCGGGATGACGCTCAACGGCAAGTCCTACCCCGCGACGCAGCCGCTGAAGGCCCGCGTGGGGGACTGGGTGGAGGTCACCTACGTCAACGCCGGCACCATGGCGCACCCGATGCACCTGCACGGCGTGGACCAGGTGATCATCGCCAAGGACGGGTTCCCGCTGGAACAGACCTACAAGGCCGACACGGTCAACGTCGCGCCCGGCGAGCGCTACACCGTGCTCATCCACGCCGACCAGCCCGGCAAGTGGATCTGGCACTGCCACATCTTCCCGCACTCCGAAGGTGCGCAGGGCATGTTCGGCCTGGTCATGGAGATGCAGATCACCTGAGCGCGGCCCAGCCGAACCGCTCGGATCCCCCCTTTCTCACATCTGGAGTGAGTCAATGTCCACAACCCCCGCGCCGGACGATCCGGCCTCGGGCGGGCCATCGGTCCCCGCCCGCAGACGCTGGACCGCGGCGCTGAACGGGTTCCTGCCCGCCGTCAGCGCGGCGCTCGCGCTCGGCCTCATCGTCGGGCTGCTCATGGTCGGCTTCGCGCCCGGCGACCACCACGGCACGCTGGCCTCGTCCGAGGAGGGCACCTCCGCGTCCTCCGGAGGAGGCGGCGCCGCCCTGCCCGGGAAGGGCAAGAAGGTCACCCTCGAGTTCGAGGAGGGCGACATGTACATCAAGCCGAGCAAGGTCACCGTCCCGGCGGGCGCCGACGTCACGGTGAACGTCGTCAACAAGGGCAGCCAGGCCCACACCTTCAGCCTGCTCGGCAAGACGAACAAGCAGCTCGAACCCGGCAAGTCCGAGACGCAGCACTGGGGCGTGCTCACCGAGACGACCCAGGCGTGGTGCGTCATCCCCGGCCACAAGGAGGCCGGCATGCTCGTCGACATCACCGTGACCGGCGGCACGACCACCTCGACTGCGGCGAGCGGCACCGCCGCCGCCGCGACCGGCGCCGCCGCCGGCGCCTCGGCGGACGCCAAGATCGACCCGGCCGCCAAGCCCGGCGACGGCTGGAAGCCCTACGACCCGACGGCACCGGTCAACGACGGCAAGGACGTCCACGAGACCACCTTCACCGTCACCGAGAAGGAGCTCGAGGTCGCCCCCGGGGTGAAGCAGACCCGGTGGACCTACAACGGCACCGCGCCCGGCCCCGTCCTGCGCGGCAGCGTCGGCGACACCTTCCGGATCAAGCTCGTCAACAAGGGCTCGATGGGCCACTCCATCGACTTCCACGCCTCGAAGGTCGCGCCGAACGTCCAGATGCGGACCATCAAGCCCGGCGAGACCCTCGTCTACGAGTTCAAGGCGCAGTTCGCCGGCATCTTCACCTACCACTGCGGCTCCGACCCGATGATCTACCACATGGGCAACGGCATGCACGGCGCCGTGATCGTCGACCCGCCGAAGCTGGACAAGGTCGACAAGGAGCTGGTGCTCGTGCAGTCCGAGCTGTACCTCGGGCCGCAGGGCAAGCCCGCCGACCTCACGAAGATGCAGGCCGGCGACTACGACGCGGTGGTCTTCAACGGCTACCACAACCAGTACGTCCACGCCCCCATCAAGGTGAAGCCCGGCGACCGGGTCCGGGTGTGGGTCGATGACGGCGGCCCCAACGAGAACATCGCCTTCCACGTCGTCGGGACGATCTTCGACACGGTGTGGAAGGAGGGCGCCTACACGCTGCGCCGCGACAACGACGAGAAGGGCGGCGCGCAGGTCCTCGACCTGCAGCCCACGCAGGGCGGCTTCGTCGAGTTCACGCTGCCCGACGCCGGCACCTACCCGTTCCTCGGCCACAAGATGAAGAACATGGCCGCCGGCGGCCTCGGCGTCTTCCAGGTCGGCTGACCCCATGTCCACGGAGGTGACCATGACAACCGAGGCGACCACGACAACCCTCGAAACCGGGCCGGCGGCCGTTCCGGCGCCCTCGCCCGTGCCACTGGCCAGGCGTGTCGCGGCGATCGGGTCCGTCCTCGCGGCGCTCATCCACTACGCGGTGGTGCCGGAGCACCTGAGCGAGTGGTGGGCGTACGCGATCTTCTTCAGCGCGATCGGCATGTTCCAGCTCATCTGGGCGGTGCTCGTGCACACCGGCGAGGAGCGGCCGGTGCTGCTGTCCGGGCTCGCGGTCAACGCCGGCGTCCTCGCGCTGTGGGCGGTGAGCCGCACGAGCGGGCTGCCCTTCGGGCCCGAGTCCGGGGAGGCGGAGGCGGTCGGCGTCCTGGACGTGCTCAGCGGCGTCGCCGAACTGGTGCTGATCGCCGCGATCCTGCTCGCCCTGCGCGGCCCGCGCGCCCCGCGCGGCGCAGCCACCGGCGCCGGCACAGACGCCCGAGATGGTGCCGACGCTGGAGCCGGCGCGGACGCCGGAGACGGCGCAGCCACCGGAGACGGCGCGGACGCCGAGCGTCCCGCGGAATCCGCCGGCCAGAGCGGCTGACCCGCGCACCGCACGCAGGCCCGCGGACGCCCCGAAAGGCGCCCGCGGGCCTTCGCGCGCACCGGCCGCGTGCCGGCGTCGCGTCAGTGCCCGGTGTCCTGGACGCGCCGCAGGTGCGCCAGGCAGAGGTGCGGCTCCACCAGGGGATCGAGCCGTTCCGCCGCGAGCGGCACGTCCATCCCGGCGAGCGCCCCCTGGATCAGGCCGAGGTGGAGCTGGCAGACGACGTCCGCGTGCTGCTCGGCGACCGTGCCGAAGGGGCAGTTGCGCACCCGGACGCGGATCTCCTCCCCGTCCGGGTGGTTCGCGTCGTGCTCGATCTCCGGGCTGAAGCCCATCCCGGCCATCATCCGGTTGAGGCGCTCCAGCGCCTCCGCCGGGCCGAGGCGCTGGAACGGCGTCGGCGGGTCGGCGAGGTGGCGGCCCCACGCGCGGCCCGCCTCGATCGCGGCCCGCTCCGGATCGGGCAGCATGCCGGAGACGAGGCTCGCCAGCATCTCGGCGAGCAGCCGGTAGCTGTGCCTGCCGTCGGCGGCCTCCGCCCGGTAGACCATGCGCGGGCGGCCGGGCCGGTCACGGTCCTCGGCCACCCGCCGTACCAGGCCGGCCTCGGCCAGCCCGTCGAGGTGGAAGCGCGTCGTGTTGGGGTGCAGCGCGGCCCGCTCGGCGATCTCGCGCACGCCCAGCGGCGCGGCACCCGCCTCCCGGACCACCCGCAGGACCCGGGCGCGGCTGTCGCCGAGCCCCGCCTCGGCCGCCGCGGGCTCCGCGTCGACCCATTCCCGGTCGTCCATGGGCCGAGTTTATACATACTAACTAGTGAAAATCAGGGGGCAACGGCGGCGAAAACGGGTCAGAGGTAGAGGCCGGTGCCGTGCTCGGGCCGCTCGCTGGCGATGGCGTGCAGGTCGCGCTCGCGCATGACCAGGTAGTTCTCGCCCTTGATCTCGACCTCGTGCTGGTCGCCGGGGCGGAACAGCACGCGGTCGCCGGGCTTGACGATCCGCACGTGGTGGCCGACCCCGCAGACCTCGCCCCACACCAGGCGGTTCGCCTGCTCCACGGTCGCGGGGATCACGATCCCCCCGGTGCTGCGGCGCTCGCCGCTGTCCCGGTCGCTCTTGATCATGACGCGGTCGTGGAGCATCTGGACTTCGAACTTCGGCTCGGACACGCCGGCGAGTTTAGCCGTCCGCGCGGGTCAGGGCGTCCCACGAGCCGGCGATGATCTCCGGCAGGCCGGAGCGCACCGGCCGCCAGCCGAGCTCGGCCCGGATCGCGGCGGCGTCGCAGCGCAGTACCGGCGCCTCCGGCCGGGCCGGGCGGCGGCGGGTGGGCACCGGCCGGCCGGTGGCCTTCTCGACGGCGGCGACGACCTCGTGGACGGCCGCGCCCGCGCCGCTGCCGACGTTGTAGAGGCGGTCCTCGCCGGGGCGGACGGCCTCCAGCGCCCGGACGTAGGCGGCGGCGAGGTCGTCGACGTGCAGGTACTCGCGGACGGCGAGCCCGTCGCCGTTGATCTCCAGCAGCGGGGCGTGCCCGGCGGCCACGGCGAGCGCCTTCGGGATCAGCCGCGTCGCGTCGGGGTCGATCCGGCCGTCCACGGACCCGGCGACGTTGAACGTGCGCAGGACGACCGCGCCGGCCGCGCCCGTCCGGGCGTGGAACCGGACGGCCTGCTCGGCGGCCAGCTTCGACGCCCCGTACGGGCTGGCCGGCGCCGTGCCCTCGCTCTCGGGGATCGGCTGCCGCTCCGGCGTCCCGTACACGGCGGCCGTGGACCCGAGCACCACCCGGTCGGCGGCCACGGACTCCAGCAGGTTCACCGTGCCCTGGACGTTGGCGGCGAAGTACCGCAGCGGCCGCTCGAACGACTCCCGCACGCGGGTGAGCGCCGCGAGATGGCACACCCCGTCGTAGGGCCCGCGCGGCAGCCCGTCCGGGACGAGCAGGTCGCCCTGCACGGGGCGCACGCCGTCCGGCACGTCGCGGCTCCGGCGCACCAGCCCGTCGACCTCATGTCCGGCCGCGACCAGCCGCCGCCCGACCGCGTATCCGATGTAACCCGCCGCCCCCGTCACCAGTACCCGCATGCGGCAAGCATCCAGGCCCGCCGGCGCGCGTTCAAGGCAGCGACGTGATCCTCGTGTAGACGCCGGGGTAGCCGGGCTTGGCGCAGCCGTGGCCCCAGGACGTCAGGGCGGCGACGCGACCGCGGACGAGCAGCGGGCCGCCGCTGTCGAACTGGCACGAGTCGGCCGTGTCCGATCCGGCGCAGACCATGTCGGACGGGTCGAACGAGTCGCCGTAGGCCCGCCGGCACGCGGCGTCGCTCCGCAGCGGCACGCTCGCCGCCCGCAGCCGCGTGTTGAACAGGTCGTTCTCCGACGTGAAGCCCCAGCCGAGGATCGTCCCCGTGCGGGCGCCGCCGGGCGTGCCGAGGACGGCGGTGGGCCGGCGCACGGGCCGCTCCAGCGTGAGGACGGCGGTGTCGTGGTGCAGGACGGTCTCGTCCTCGAACGACGTCTCCCGGTACTCGGGGTGGATGCGCAGCGACTTCACCGCGACCGTCTCGCCGCTCCCGCCGGTCAGCTCGTCCCGGCCGAAGGTGGCCGTGAGGAGGCCCGGCACCGCGCGGAAGAGCGCGACGCAGTGCCCCGCGGTGAGGATCTGGTCGGGCTTGATCAGCGCGCCGCCGCAGAACTGCCCGGACGGCCGGACGAAGAAGATCGGCGACCCGACCGCGGCCAGCCACGGGTACGCCGCGGACGAGGCCGGCGCGCCGCCCACCACGGCGGACGCGGGGGCGGCCGCCAGCGGTGCCGCCAGGGCGGTGCCGAGTGCGGCGAGGGCGGCGCCGAGCACCGCCGTCAGGAGGGGCCTGCGGGAGTGGAGGGCCATCTCGGCAATGTACGGGCATCGAACGCGGGGTGCACGGTGTTCCGGGCGGCCGGATCCGGCGCCTGCTCGTAGCGGGGGAACAGCACGAGCGCGAGCAGCGCCAGGACGAAGCCGCAGGCCCGCAGCAGGAACGGCCCGGCCTCGCGGGGCCAGTCCTCGCCGAACAGGACGCTGCTGGCGAGCAGCAGGTACGACCGGCCGATGACGGTGAGCACGACCGCGACGATCGCGATCCGGCAGCGCTGCAGCGCGACCTGCAGCTGCCCGAGCGCGATCGCGGCGAGGCCGATCGTCAGCCACGGGTAGGCCGACTGCAGCACCGCCTGGAGGCTGCCCGTCTCCTGGTAGACGATCGAGATGCCGCGGATGCCGGCCTCGGCGAGCCCGGCGCACGCGCCGGCGCCGATGCCGTAGGCGACGCCGGCCAGCTTGCGGGCGTGCCGGCCGCTCGCGCGGCGGTCGCCGACCAGCCACACCAGCGCCGCGATGAGCACCGCCGGCGTGCAGACGGCGATCATCATCCAGGGGTGGGCGAGGGTGCCCAGCAGCGTGGCGTCGGCGCGCAGGTCGCCCTCTTCGGTGGCCGACAGGCCGATCAGCATCGTCGCGAGCACGAACAGCGCGACGCTCGTCCACTCCCGGATGCTGAGGCGCTCGCCGAGGAACCACACCGCGTACCCGATGAGCAGCACCAGGGCCACGGCGAAGATCGGCTGCGCGACGGCGAGCGGCATCGCGGAGAACGCGACGACCTCGTAGCCGAGGCCGAGGAACAGCAGCAGGCCGCCGCCGAGCCACACCGGGTCGGTCAGCATGAGCCGGGCGACGCGGAACGGGCGGCTGCCGCGCAGCGGCTCCATCTTCCGGGCGGAGGCCCGGAAGATGATGAACGAGATGTAGTAGACGACGGTCGCGATCAGTGCGAGCGCGGCATAACCCAGGTCGGAACCCATCGGGAGGAACCTCTCGGTGGACGGGGGACGGGGCATGTCGTTCGGCGCGCCATCGAATCGACCTGTACTCTCAGCCTGCCCCGTGCGGGCCCCTCATGCAAGTATTCGCTTATGCGAGCATCAGTCGTACCGGCGACCCGTGGTGGACGAAAGGCGCGTCACTAGACCACGTGGGACGAACCGGGCGGCCCCGGCGAGGATCTTGTACTGCGCGCCCGGGATGCTGAGCTCGGCCCCGCGGCGCAGATCGCGGAGCGCGGTGTCCACGACGGCGTCCTTGTCCAGCCACATGAAGTCCGGCAGGCCGGACATGTCCATCTGGGCGCGGTCATGGAACTCGGTGTGCACGAAACCGGGGCATAGTGCCATGACCCGGACACCGCCGCGCGAGCGCTGCCGGAGGTCGGCGGAGATGCCCCGGCTGAAGCTCACCACCCACGCCTTCGACGCACCGTACGTCCCGCGCGTCGCGAACGCCGCCATCGACGAGACGTTGACCACCGCGCCCCGGCCGCGCTCCAGCATCCCGGGCAGCGTGGCGTGGGTGAGCCGCAGGACGGCCTCGCAGTGCACCCGCAGCATGGTGAGCTCGTCCGACACCGGGACGTCGAGGAACACGCCCCGGTTGCCGAACCCGGCGTTGTTGACCAGCAGGTCGACGTCCTTGCGGACCCGCTCCCCGGCCGCCGCCAGGCCCTCCTCGGTGGACAGGTCGGCGGGCAGGGCCTCGGCGCGGACGGCGTAGGCGCCGCGCAGCTCCGCGGCGGTCCGCTCCAGGCGCTCGGCGTCGCGGGCCAGCAGGACGAGGTCGAACCCGTCGGAGGCGAGGCGGCGGGCGAACGCGGCGCCGAGGCCCGCGGTCGCGCCGGTGATGAAGGCGGTCGGCATGCCTGCGAGCCTAGGCCGACCCGGGACTAGGTGTACTCACTCGTGAGGTTGTGGACACGGCTGGCGGGTGGGCGGCCGCCGAGTGCGGTGTGTCCGCGGTGGTGATTGTAGGTGTGGAGCCATTGC
>NZ_JBEYTW010000086.1:0-36813 GCF_040643275.1 Spirillospora sp. NPDC047418 | reverse complement strand
GGCGTGTTGTTGTTATGAGCACGTCGAAAACAACAACACGCCGCAGATCAACGACGGGGCGGCCCGGGCGGTGGGGTGGTGGGGTGGCATGGGCGGCGGGGTCAGAGGGTGTTCCAGAAGGTGCAGTTGCTTGTCTTGGTGGTGTCGACGCGGTGGATGCCGCCCGGGCCGGGCGCGAGTGACAGGACGTCGTCCGGTGAGTGGAAACGCGGCCAGTGCGGCGCCTGTCGCGCTGCGGGCTTGCCGTTGTGGGCGAACGACGTCCAGTAGCCGACCATGGTGTCGGAGAGCCGGGTCTGCGCCGGGTTCAGTTCGCCCAGCAGGCCCGGGAACAGGAACGTGAGTTCCGTCGCGTGCTCGGCGCCCTCCTCGAAGCCGGGGACGTCGAGCAGCGGAGGAGCGGTGCGGTCGGCGAACTGGTATGCGTACACCGGGACGCCCGCGCGCTTCAGCAGCCGGAAGGCGTCCTGGTGCAGGCAGGACGACAGGGCCCCGCCGGCGTCGGTCTGGATCGTGGACAGCGCGATCCTGGGGTCGGCGTAGTCGCCGGCCGGATAGCGGGCCAGCACCGCGTCGGCGTCGGCACCGTACGTGGAGCGCACGATGGCCTCGTACTGTGCGGCGGTGATCGGACGGGGGTAATAGAGCGAGACGAACAGGCGCATTTCGTCCAGGGTGTTGCCGTGCATGACCGGCATCCGGTTGAAGCGCCCCTGCTCGATCGCCTGCGCGGGTTGCAGCGGCAGGACGCGGTCGCCTCCCGTGGCGCCGCCTGACGCGCCGCCCGCGACACCGCCTGCGACGGGGCCTGCGCTCATGCCCTTCGCGGCGAAGGTCTCCAGCAGCGTTTGGGCGGGGACGGCGCGCAGGCACGCGGCGGGCGATCCGTCGCCGCATCCCACGGCCTCGGCGAGCACCGTGCCGTCGGCCTCCGCCGAGGCTTCGGTGCGCACCGGGGTGGTGCAGCTGAAGCTCTGCGCGATGACCTTGTGGAAGAGTCCGGCGGCGGTCGGCGAGACGAGGTTGGCGCAGGAGTCCGCGGCACCGGCGGACTCGCCGAACAGCGTCACGTTCCGCGGGTCCCCGCCGAAGGCCCTGGCGTTGCGCTGGACCCAGCGGAGTGCGGCCTGCTGGTCGAGCAGCCCGTAGTTGCCCGCCTGGTAGCCCCGGTCGGCGCCGGTCTCCAGGCCCGGATGCGCGAGCCAGCCGAGCGGGCCGAGGCGGTAGTTGACGGTGACGACCACGACGTCGCCGTCCACGGCGAGCTTGGCGGCGTTGTAGGTGCTTCCGCTGCCGGTCGTGTTGCTGCCGCCGTGTACCCACACCATGACCGGGAGCGGCTTCCGGCGGTGTGCGCGGTTCGGGTTGGGCGTGGTCACGTTCAGGTACAGGCAGTCTTCGACGTAGGTCGTCTCGCCTCCGTAGGGAGGCGCGAGTTGCGCGCACTGGCTGCGCGGGAACGTGGCGTCGTAGGTGCCCGTCCAGGGGCGCGCCGGCTGCGGCGGTCTCCACCGCAGGTCCCCGGTCGGCGGGGCGGCGTACGGGATGCCCTGGAAGAGCCGGTGGCCGGACTGCACCTGGCCGCGCACCGGGCCGAGATCGGTGCGGACGACGGCGGGCGGATCCGGCGGACGCGGCTGGGCGGCGACCGGCGCGGCCCCCGCGAGGACGAGAGCGGACGCGAGCAGTGGGATGCCGGTGAGCCTCACTGGGGTTCCTTTCAGCACGGCGCTTCTGGCGCCCCCGATCCCCCCGGATCCAAATTAGAACTCGATTCTAGGATGCGTGCAACCCCCTGCGGGACGATGTCCGAATCATTCTGGTAAGTGGTCGTTGTACTGTCTCGTCCGTGAGCACAGGAAACACCGTCTCGCTGGGACGACGGCTCTGGACGATGCTGGTCGTCCTCGGCTTCGTCGGGCAGCTCGCCTGGACGGTCGAGAACATGTACCTCAACGTGTTCGTCTACGACACGATCAGCGGGAACCCCGACGTGATCGCGGCCATGGTCGCGGCGAGCGCGGTGGCGGCGACCGTCGCGACGCTGACGATCGGGGCGCTGTCGGACCGGATGGGGCGCAGGCGCGCGTTCATCGCCGGGGGCTACGTCGTGTGGGGCCTGTCCACGGCGGCGTTCGGGCTGATCAGCGTGGACACGGTCGCGGAGATCGCGCCGTTCGCGGACGCGGTCGTGGTCGCGGCGGTCACCGTCGTCGTCCTCGACTGCGTGATGTCGTTCCTCGGCTCGGGCGCGAACGACGCGGCGTTCCAGGCGTGGGTGACGGACGTGACCCGGACCGAGAACCGGGGACGGGTCGAGTCGGTCCTCGCCGTCATGCCGCTGATGTCGATGCTCGTCGTCTTCGGCGGGCTCGACTGGATGACGCGGGACGGCCAGTGGTCGCTGTTCTTCCTCGTCATCGGGCTGATCATCGCGGTGGCCGGTGTCGTGGCCTGGGTGTTCGTCCGAGACCAGCCCGTAGAGCCCGCGGACCGGCAGGACGGCGGATACCTCGCCGCGCTCGTCCACGGGCTGCGCCCGTCGGCGGTGCGGAAGAACCCGGGGCTGTACCTGGCGCTCACGGCGTGGTGCGTGTGGGGGATCTCCACGCAGGTCTTCCTGCCATACCTGATCATCTATCTGGAGCGGTACCTGGAGATCGCCGGGTACGCGCTCGTGCTCGCCGTCGTCCTGACCGGCGCGTCGGCGGTCAGCGTGCTGGCCGGGCGGGTGATCGACCGGGTCGGGAAGGTGCGGTTCCTCGCGCCGGCGGTCGCGGTGTACGCGGCGGGGCTGCTGCTGATGCCGCTCGCGCGCGGCATGGTGCCGGTGATCGGGGCCGGGCTGGTGCTGATGTCGGGGTTCATGCTGGTGCTGGCACCGGTCGGCGCGCTCGTCCGGGACCACACGCCGCCGGGACGGGCCGGGCACGTGCAGGGGCTCCGGATGGTGTTCGCCATCCTCATCCCCATGATCGTGGGACCGTGGCTCGGCGCCGCCGTCATCAAGGGCGCGGACGAGCGCTACGAGGAGCTCGGCGTGGTCAAGCACGTCCCGACGCCGGCGATCTTCCTGGCCGCGGCGGCCGTGCTGGTGCTGATCGTCCCGCCGGTGCTGGCGCTGCGCCGCCGGGACGCGAGGACGAAGGAGGCCGTGCGATGACGCTGCTCACCAGATGGGGCAGGGCACTCGATCCGGACGCGGTGTTGCCGGAGTATCCGCGGCCGCAGCTCGTCCGCGACAGCTACCTCAACCTCAACGGACGCTGGGAGTACGCGTTCGCCGACGCCGAACCGGCCGAGTACGACGGTGAGATCGTCGTGCCGTTCTCGCCCGAGTCGGCACTGTCGGGCGTCGGCCGGCAACTCCTCCCGGACGAGACGCTCTGGTACCGGCGGAGCATCCGCCTGCAGGACGGGTTCCGCCGGGAAGGCGACCGCGTCCTGCTGCATTTCGGCGCCGTCGACCAGACCTGCCGCGTGACGGTCAACGACCGGGAGGCCGGACGGCACGAAGGCGGCTACCTCCCGTTCAGTTTCGACATCACCGACCTCTTGGAGGACGGCGCCGGCTCCCTCGTCGTCGAGGTCCAGGACCCGTCCGACACCGGCGACCGGGGCTGGGGGAAGCAGAAGCTCAAGCGCGGCGGCATCTGGTACACCGCCCAGTCCGGCATCTGGCAGACGGTGTGGATCGAGTGCGTACCCGAGGTGCACGTGGAGCGGCTCACGCTCGTCCCGCACCTGGACGAGTCGTGCGTCGAGGTGACGGCCCACGCCGCCGCCGGGCGCGCCCGTATCGAGATCCACGCGGGCGGCGAGGTCGTCGCGCACACCGAAGCGGACGCCGGCGAGCCCGTCCGGATCCCGATCCCGGACGTCCGGCCGTGGAGCCCCGAAGATCCCTTCCTCTACGACATCACGGTCGAACTCGGCACAGACCGCGTCGAGAGCTACGTCGGGATGCGGTCGTTCGGCGTCGGCCCGGACGAGGACGGCGTCCCGCGGCTGCTGCTGAACGGCCGCCCGTACTTCCACGCGGGCGTCCTCGACCAGGGCTACTGGTCGGACGGGATGTACACCGCGCCGTCCGACGAGGCGCTCGTACACGACATCGCGACGATGAAGCGGCTCGGTTTCACCATGCTCCGCAAGCACATCAAGGTGGAGCCGCTGCGCTGGTACCACCACTGCGACCGGCTCGGCATCCTCGTGTGGCAGGACATGGTGAACGGCGGTGGCCCGTACCGCCCGGAGGTCGTCACGGCACCCGCCGTGGCGCCGCTGCGGCTGGACGACCGGAACCACAGGCGTTTCGGACGCGCCGACGCCGGTTCCCGCGACCGCTTCCGGGAAGAGACGCGGCAGACGATCGAGCACCTCCGCAACGTGGTGGGCATCGCCGTCTGGGTGCCGTTCAACGAGGGCTGGGGCCAGTTCGACGCGGCGGACATCGCCGCCGAGGTCAGGGCGCTCGACCCCACCAGGACGATCGACCACGCCAGCGGATGGCACGACCAGAGGGCCGGGGACCTGCGCAGCCTGCACGTCTATTTCCGGAGTTTCCGCGTGCCCCGCCGCAAGGACCCCCGCGTCCTCGTCCTCTCCGAATACGGCGGGTACAACCTGCGGGTCGACGGCCACGCCTTCAACGACGAGGACTTCGGCTACAAGCGCTACGACTCCGCCGGCCGTCTCGGCGCGGCGTTCGCGCGGCTGCACGCGCGGCAGATCGTCCCGGCGATCCCGCGCGGCCTCAGCGCGACCGTCTACACCCAGCTCTCGGACGTCGAGGACGAGCTGAACGGCCTCCTCACCTACGACCGGGAGGTCTGCAAGCTCCCCGAGGACCTGGTCCGCGCGGTGAACGCGCGCCTCACCAGCGCTGCCGGGCCTCCTCCGCCCACCCGGTGAGCCCGTCGACGCCGATCCAGGCGCCGTCGTCGGTCTGGACGCGTCCGCTGAAATGCCCGAAGCACTGGTGGGTCTCGGTACCGATGACGCCCAGCTCGGTGCGCGCGACCTTCTCGTGGAAGGGGCGGAACTCGACCTCGACCCGCTTCCCGCGGATCGTCCAGGGGCGCAGCCAGTCGGCGCGGTCGTACGACCAGTCCAGCTCCTCGCCGATCTTGTGGAGGCGCCCATCCACGAAGACGGCGTTCTCGGTCATGCCGGTGCCGTCCGTCCACTTGCCGCCGAACTGCAGCGCGAGGCCCGGACCGCTCGCCGCCGCCCAGTTCCACGTCATCCGGTAGGGCCACTTCCCGCGCCCGTGGTCGAGGACGGCGAAGGCGCCCTCCCCGATCTCGTGCTCCCCCGACGGCAGCGTCAGCCGCCCCGCCACCGGGCGCCCGACGTCCTTCACCGTGTACTGGAACCGCCGGGGCCCCCATGGGATCACCACGCCGAGCGACTCGTGCCCGTCCGGCAGCGGAACCTCGACATCGAGGTCGACGACCCCGGGGGCCAGAGCCCGCACCCGCGAGCCCGACGGGCTCTGCCGGACGCCGACCGCCACTCCCCCGCCCCGCACGGACGCCTCGCCCACCCCGCTGCGGTCGGGGAACACGGCACCGCGCGCGAACGGCACCACGGCGTCCTTCGCGAACTCCTCGCCCGTCTCGCGGTCGAGCACCCACACGCCGTGTACCCCGGCGTAGTCGATCGACGAGGCCACCAGCCCGATGAGGTGCCGGGGCGTGACGATCCCCCAGTACTCCCACCGCTTCACCCGGCCCCACCCGCGCAGGTTCGCGCGGTGCAGGGGCCGCCGCGTCCAGCCGACCGCGTCCGGGTCGAGCCGCCCGTCCGGCAGGCACAGCTCGACGGGCTCGGTGATCTCACGCTCATGGGTCAGCTGCGTCGACATGCCCGAAGCCTATGCGGCGCCCTCTGGCGCCGCTCCCTCTGCAACGGTTCAGGGGCAGGACACGCGGCGTTTAAATAAGTCCATACCTCGGCCAGAGTTTTTCTGGTGCCGTACCTGTCGATCTCTCCATGGTGATCATTGAACCGCCCTGGAGCGCCGAGGAGCACGATCGCGCACTGGACCGGCTCGCGGCCCTGGAGAACTTTCCGGTGGCCGCGCGGCTGCTGCCCGCCCGGCACCGCGCCGGTCTGCGGGCCGTCTACGGATTCGCGCGGCTCGTCGACGACATCGGCGACGAGGCGCCGCCGGAGCAGCGGTCCAAGCTGCTCGGCCTCGTGGACGACGACCTGGACCGCGTGTTCGCCGGCCGGACGCCGAACCTGCCGCAGCTGAGGCGGCTGGCGGGGACGGTGCACGCGCACCGCGTCCCGGAGGAGCCGTTCCGCGACCTCGTCCAGGCCAACCGGCGGGACCAGATCGTCCACCGGTACGAGACGTTCGATGAGCTGACGGGCTACTGCGCGCTGTCGGCCGCGCCCGTCGGACGCATCGTCCTGCACCTGTTCCGGGCGCACCGGCCGGCCCTGGTGGCGGCGTCCGACGACGTGTGCACGGCGCTGCAGATCATCGAGCACTGCCAGGACGCCGGCCAGGACTACCGGGCCGGGCGCGTCTACCTGCCCGGCGCGGACCTGCGGCGGTTCGGCTGCGCCGAGGAGGACCTCGGGCGCGCGGTGACGCCGACGCGGCTGCGCGGCGTGCTGGCGCTGGAGGCCGGCCGCGCCGCCGAACTGCTGGACCGGGGCACGCCGCCGCTCATGGCCGGGCTGACCGGATGGGCGCGGATCGCCGTGGCCGGCTACGTGGCCGGGGGGCGCGCGGCGCTGGCGGCCCTGGCCCGCGGGCACTACGACGTCCTCGCGCACCGGTTGCGCCCGGGGCGGGCGGCGGTGCCCTTCCGATGGGTGCGCGTTCTTGAAGGAGGACGGCGATGACGGTGCTGCCCGGAGAGCGCGCGAGCGCGGACACACCGCACGGTCGAGGGAGGACGGCGATGACGGTGTCGCCTGGGGAGCGGGCGCGATCGCGCACGCACCGCACGGTCGAAGGGGGACGACGGCGATGACGGCGCTGGAGGCGTGCGAGCGGTCCGAGCGGGTGGTCGAGGCGTACCGGCACTGCGAGCGGGTCGTCCGCGAGGAGGCCCGCAACTTCTCCTACGGGATCCGGCTGATGCCGGCGCCGAAGCGGCGGGCGATGAGCGCGATCTACGCGTTCGCGCGCGGCATCGACGACATCGGGGACGGCCCCGAGCCGGCGTGCGTGCGGCTCGACCTGCTGGACCGGACGCGGCAGCGGCTGCTGACCGTCCAGGACGTGCTGCGGCGCCGCGCGGACGTGCGGGCGCTGGAGGGGCATCCGGTGCTGACCGCGCTGACCGACGCGGCGGGCCGCTACCCGATCCCGCTGGCGGCGTTCGACGAGCTGATCGACGGCTGCGAGAACGACGTGCGGGGCGCCGACTACGACACCTTCGACGACCTGCTGCGGTACTGCCAGCGGGTCGCGGGGACGGTCGGGCGGCTGTCGCTCGGGGTGTTCGGGTCGGACGGCCGGCAGCGCGCGGAGGGCCTCGCCGACTCGCTCGGCGTCGCGCTGCAGCTCACCAACATCCTGCGCGACCTGCGCGAGGACCGGCTGGCGGGCCGCACCTACATCCCGCGCGAGGACCTGGACCGGTTCGGCTGCACGCTGGAGCTGGACGAGTCGGGCACCTTCGTCGACCCGCCGTGGCGGCTGAACAAGCTGGTCGGCTTCCAGGCGGAGCGGGCCCGCGCCTGGTACGCGGAGGGGCTGCGGCTGCTGCCGCTGCTGGACCGCCGCAGCGCCGCCTGCACGGCCGCGATGGCCGGCATCTACCGGCGGCTGCTGGACACCATCGCGGCGCAGCCGTCGACCGCGCTGAACAGCCGGGCCTCGCTGCCCACCTGGCAGAAGGCCGTGGTGGCGGCGCGCGCGCTGTCGGGGGTGGAGCGGTGAGCGTGGTGATCGTCGGCGGCGGGCTCGCGGGCATCAGCGCCGCCATCGCGCTGCAGGAGTCGGACGTGCCGGTGACGCTCGTCGAGTCCCGGCCGTGGCTGGGCGGCGCGACGCACTCGTTCGTCCGGGGCGAGCTGAGCGTCGACAACGGGCAGCACGTGTTCCTGCGGTGCTGCTCGGCGTACCAGGGGCTGCTGCGCAGGCTCCGCGCCGACCACCTGGTGGAGGTGCAGGACCGGTTCGACGTGGCCGTCCTGCGGCCGGGCGCGGCGGCGGCGCGGCTGCGGCGGGCGCGGCTGCCGAGCCCGCTGCACCTGCTGCCCGCGCTGGCCCGGTACGCGCCGCTCGATCCCGGCGACCGGCTCCGCGCGATGCGCGCCGCGGCCGGGCTGGGCCGCCTCGACCCCGCCGACCCCGTCCTCGACACGATGTCGGCGGGGACGTGGCTGGCCGAGCGCGGGCAGCGGACGTGGGCGCGGCAGGCGCTGTGGGGGCTGTTCATCACGGCCGCGCTCAACGCCGAGGTGGACGACGCGGCGATGGGCCTGTCCGCGATGGTGTGCAAGCGGGCGCTGCTCGGCCGCGCCGACGCCGCCGACATCGGGGTCCCGCTCGTCCCGCTGGAGGAGCTGCACGGCGGCCCGGCGCTGCGCCGCATCGCCGAGATGGGCGGGACCGTCCGGCTGAAGTCGAAGGTCGAGGCCGTCACCACCGACCCGAAGGTGGTGGTGGACGGCGAGCCGATGGCCGCCGACGCGGTGATCATGGCGGTGCCGCACGAGGCGGCGGCGCGGCTGCTGCCCGCGCAGGCGCTGCCGGAGCCGCTGCGCTGGCCCGAGCTGGACGCCAGCCCCATCGTGAACGTGCACGTCGTCTACGACCGCACGGTCATGGACGCGCCGTTCGCCGCCGCGGTCGCCTCGCCCATCCAGTGGGTGTTCGACCGGACGGCGGTGAGCGGGCTGCGCCGCGGCCAGTACCTGGCGGTGTCGCTGTCGGCCGCCGACCGGTGGATCGACATGCCGACCGCCGAGCTGCGCGCCCGGTTCGTCCCGGAGCTGCGGCGGCTGCTGCCGGCCGCGCGGGGCGCCGCCGTCCGGGAGCTGTTCGTGACGCGGGAGCGCCGGGCGACGTTCCGGCAGCGTCCGGGCAGCGCCGCGGCCCGGCCGAGCGCGGCGACGCGCGCACCGGGGCTGTTCCTCGCCGGCGCGTGGACCGACACGGGCTGGCCGGACACGATGGAGGGCGCCGTGCGCAGCGGCCTCACCGCCGCGCGCCTGGTCCGCCGCCATCTGGAAGGGGCGAGGGACCGGTGACCCGCCCGCCCGCCGGCTCCCGGAGCGCTGCACCATTCCCCGGCTCTCAGCCGATCCATCGCCACCTCAAGGGGGTGAGGGGCCGGTGACTGCCGTTCCGGTCTCGATGACCGATGTCCGGGAGCTGGTCGACGGGGCGTTGCGCGCCGCCGTCGGCCGGCTCGATCCGCGCACCTACCGTGTGGCGGCCTACCATCTCGGCTGGGCGGACGAGGAGGGCCATCCGCGCAAGGCGCCGGTGGGCAAGGCGCTCCGCCCGGCGCTCGCGCTGCTGTCGGCGCGCGCCGCCGTGGCGCCGCCCGAGAGCGCCCTGCCGGGAGCGGTCGCGGTGGAGCTGACCCACGCGTTCTCGCTCCTGCACGACGACATCATGGACGGCGACCGCACCCGCAGGCACCGTCCCGCGGCGTGGACGGTGTTCGGCGAGCCGTCGGCGATCCTGGCCGGCGACGCGCTCCTCGCCCTCGCCGGCGAGGTCCTGCTGGAGGCGCCCGGCCAGGGTTCGGCGAAGGCGGCGCGCGCGCTGTCCACCGCAACCCGCCGCCTCATCGCCGGCCAGTCGCTCGACATGGACTTCGAGACGCGCAGGCAGATCGGCGTGGACGAGTGCGTGGCCATGGCGTCCGACAAGACCGCCGCGCTGCTGGCGTGCTCCTGCTCGATCGGGGCCGTCCTGGACGGCGCGCCGGAGTCGCTGTCGGACGCGCTCGAGGCGTTCGGCACGGAACTCGGCGTCGCGTTCCAGCTGGTGGACGATCTGCTCGGCATCTGGGGCGACCCCGCGACCACCGGGAAGCCGGCCATGTCGGACCTGCGGTCCCGCAAGATGTCGCTGCCGGTCGTCGCCGCGCTGAACGCCGGCACGCCGGAGGCCGCGCGGCTCGCCGAGCTGTACGCGCGGTCGGAGCCGTCCGAGGACGACCTGGCCGAGACCGCCGCGCTGGTGGAGGCGGCGGGCGGGCGCGCCTGGGCGGAGCTCGAGGCGGAGAGCCGCATCCAGCTCGCCGCCGAGGCGCTGCTGGCCGCACGGGTGCCGGACTCGGTCCGCGCCGAGTTCCTCCGCATCGCCGACTTCGTCACCCGCCGGGACCACTGAGAGATCCGGAACTGCTGATGACAACGCTGGAAACACCGGGAACACCGGAGGCCACCGCGCCCCGGACGGCCGCCGGAGCGCTGGAGGCCGCCCGCGACCACCTGCTGCTGCTCCAGTCCCCCGAGGGCTGGTGGAAGGGCGAGCTGCAGACCAACGTCACGATGGACGCCGAGGACCTGCTGCTGCGCGAGTTCCTCGGCATCCGCACCGACGAGGACACGGGCGAGGCGGCGCGCTGGATCCGCTCGCGGCAGGCGCCCGACGGGACGTGGGCGAACTTCCACGACGGCCCGCCGGACCTGTCCACGACCGTCGAGGCGTACGTGGCGCTGCGGCTCGCCGGGGACCCGCCGGACGCCGGGCACATGATCCGCGCCGCCGCCTACGTCCGCAGCGCGGGCGGCGTCCCGGCGACCCGCGTGTTCACCCGCTTCTGGCTGGCCATGTTCGGCCGCTGGCCGTGGGACGAGCTGCCGGTGGTCCCGCCGGAGATGCTGTTCCTGCCGCGCTGGTTCCCGCTGAACGTCTACGACTTCGCCTGCTGGGCGCGGCAGACGATCGTGCCGCTGACCGTGGTGGGCGCGCTGCGTCCCGTCCGGCCGCTGGCGTTCGGGCTGGACGAGCTCGTCCCCGACTACGACCTCCCGCGGCCGCGGCGGCGGGCGCTGCCCGGCTGGGGGGCGGCGTTCGGGGCGCTTGACAGGGCCCTGCACGTGTACCAGCGGCACGCGCCCCGGCGCCCGCTGAAGGGGCTGCGGGACGCGGCGCTGCGCCGCGCCGGCGAGTGGATCGTCGCGCGGCAGGAGCGGGACGGGTCGTGGGGCGGCATCCAGCCGCCGTGGGTGTACTCGCTGCTGGCGCTGCACCTGCTCGGCTACGGCCTCGACCACCCGGTCGTCCGGCGCGGCCTGGACGGGCTCGAGCGGTTCACGATCCGGGACGAGCGGGGGCGGCGGCTCGAAGCCTGCCAGTCCCCCGTCTGGGACACCGTCCTCGCGATGAACGCGCTCGCCGACGCGGGCCTGCCCGCCGGGCATCCGGCGCTGGAGCGGGCCGCGGAATGGGTGATCGGCGAGGAGGTGCGGGGGCCCGGCGACTGGTCGGTGCGGCGCCCGGACCTGCCGCCCGGCGGCTGGGCGTTCGAGTTCGACAACGACGTCTACCCCGATGTCGACGACACCGCCGAGGCCGTGATCGCGCTGGACCGCGTCCGGCACCCGGAGGCGGAGCCGGCGATCGAGCGGGGCGTCCGCTGGATGGCCGGGATGGTGTCGGCGGACGGCGGGTTCGGCGCGTTCGACGCCGACAACACCCGCGCGCTGTGCCGCAAGCTGCCGTTCTGCGACTTCGGCGAGGTCATCGACCCGCCGTCCGCCGACGTCACCGCGCACGTCGTGGAGGCGCTGGCGCACCGGGGCATGGCCGACTCGCTCCTCGCCAAGCGGGCCGTGGTGTGGCTGCTGAAGGCGCAGGAGCCGGACGGTTCCTGGTTCGGCCGGTGGGGCGCCAACCACGTGTACGGGACGGGCGCCGTCGTCCCGGCGCTGATCGCGGCGGGCGTCCGGCCGGAGAAGCCGGTGATCCGGCACGCGGTCGGCTGGCTGGCGCGCCACCAGCGCGACGACGGCGGCTGGGGCGAGGACCTGCGCTCCTACCGCGACCGGTCCTGGGTCGGGCACGGGGCGTCGACCCCGTCGCAGACGGCGTGGGCACTGCTCGCGCTGCTCGCCGCCGGCGAGCGCGGCCCGGTCGTCGAGCGCGGCGCGCGCTGGCTGGTCGAGCACCAGCGCCCGGACGGGACGTGGGACGAGGACCACTTCACCGGCACCGGGTTCCCCGGCGACTTCTACATCAACTACCACCTCTACCGGCTGGTGTTCCCGATCTCGGCGCTGGGCCGGTACCTGAAGGAGTCCTGACCATGGGGATGCCACTGCGGCAGAGCCTGCGCGTCGGCGGATACGTGCTGCGGAACAAGCTCGCCGGGCGGACGAAGTATCCGCTGATCATGGAGCTGGAGCCGCTGTACGCGTGCAACCTGGCCTGCGCGGGCTGCGGGAAGATCCAGCATCCGGCGGACGTGCTGAAGCAGCGGATGCCGGTCGAGCAGGCGATCGCCGCCGTCCGCGAGTGCGGGGCGCCGATGGTCTCGATCGCGGGCGGCGAACCGCTCATGCACCCGCAGATCGGCGAGCTGGTCGACCGGCTGGTCAAGATGAGGCGGTACGTGTTCCTGTGCACGAACGCCGCGCTGATCCCGAAGAAGATCGACCGGTTCGAGCCGTCCCCGTACTTCGCGTGGGCCGTCCACATCGACGGGCTGCGGGAGCGGCACGACGCGTCGGTGTGCAAGGAGGGCGTGTTCGACCAGGCGGTCGAGGCGGTGCGGATGTGCCAGGAGCGCGGGTTCCGGGTCACCACGAACACGACCGTGTTCAACACCGACACGCCGCAGACGGTCATCGACGTCCTCGACTACCTGAACGACGACCTGCGCGTCGACCAGATGATGATCTCGCCGGCGTACGCCTACGAGAAGGCACCCGACCAGGACCACTTCCTCGGCGTGCAGGAGACCCGGTCCCTGTTCGCGAAGGCGTTCGCGGACGGCCGGCGCAAGCGCTGGCGGTTCAACCACTCGCCGCTGTTCCTCGACTTCCTCGAAGGGAAGGCCGACTTCGCGTGCACGGCGTGGGCGATCCCGTCGTACTCGCTGAAGGGCTGGCAGCGGCCCTGCTACCTGATGGACGACGGCTACTGCGCGACCTACCGGGAGCTTCTCGACACGACCGACTGGGACGCCTACGGCCGGGGCCGCGACGACCGGTGCGCGAACTGCATGGCGCACTGCGGCTACGAGCCCACCGCCGTCTTCGCGACGATGGGCTCGCTCAAGGAGTCCCTCCGCGCGATGCGCAGCATCTGAGGGGCCCGCTCCGCGCGGCTACTCGGGCTCGTCGCGGAGTTCCTCGATGACGTCGCGGACGGCGTCCATGAAGGCGTCGGCGTCGTCCGCGAGGCCGGGGTCGAGGGAGACGCCGAAGCACAGCTCGCGGTCGACGCCGAGCGCGGCGATCGCGAGCGGCGCGCCGGGCGCGAGCGGGACGATCGGGTACACGGCGGTGAGCGGCGCGCCGGCCAGCCGCAGCGGCTTGTCGGGCCCCGGTAGGCTGGACACGGTGCCCTGCAGGAAGCGGCCGCTGTAGGACATGCGGGCGAACCGGGCGTGCAGCGGCATCGGCATGACGCGTCCCGCCTGCCACATCACGAACCAGGCGGCCTGCGCGCGGGTGCCGGACCGCAGCACGCGGCTGCGGCGGGCGATCAGCGCGAGGCGGTCGGGCTCGGCCATCTTCCCGACGGGCAGGTCCACCATGACGGCGGTGGTGTGGTTGCCGACCATCGCGCTGCCGGGCGGCCGCATCATGAGCGGCACGGCGACGCGGCAGGTGCCGGGCCGTCCGTCGTCCTCGCTGACGACGCGGTTCAGCGCGCCCGCGACCGCGCACAGCACGACGTCGGTGACCCGGGCGCCGTAGCGGCGTCCCACGTCCCGGACGGCCGCGAGCGGCAGCCGCATCGAGCCGAACCGGCGCTCGGACGTCCCGCCGGCGGGCAGCCGGTCCGGTCTCGTCACGGCGGTGGCGAGCTGGCCGAGCCCGACCACGGTCGCGAGCGCCTTCCGGAACGGCCTGCGCGGGAACCGGGCGCCGAGGTTGTCGGGCGGCGGCTCCATCAGGTACATCGCCTGCGCGACGATCCCGACGCCGTCGGCGACGACGTGGTGCATCAGGTACACGACGGCGGTCCGGCCGGGCTCGGCGCCCTTCATCACGACCATCCGCCAGGGCGGCCGGTCGAGCGGCAGCAGCTCCGACTGGATCTCCGCGACGGCGGCGCGCAGCCCGGCCATGCCGTCGACGTGCCGCTCGGCGACGTGCCAGTCCCAGTCGACGGGGTCGTGGTCGCGCCAGACGGGGCGGCGCCAGCGGCCGCGCCGGACGAGCCGCTGGCGGAAGCGCGGCAGTCCGGGCAGGCGCTCCCGGATGACGCGGACGAGATCCTCGCGCCCGACCTCGCCCCGCGAGGTGTCGAGCATGATGACGCCGCCGGCCTGCTGCGGCGCGGCGGGCGTCTCCACGGAGAGGAAGAAGGCGTCGGGGCCCTGGATGCGGCCGGCGGCCGGATGGGCGATGCGCTCGGCGATGTACACGGAGACCACCACAAAGGGAACGGCGGCCACCGCGTCCACGAGGAAGTGGTTCGCGGTCGCCAGGATGACGTAGAGGGTAAGGAGGATGTGCCCGACGTTCAACCACTGAACCCACCGCTTCGCCTTCACGCGGGCGAGCTCGACGCCGACCCACAGCGTCCAGGCCATGTGCAGGGAGGGGACGGCGGCGTACCGGTCGGCGTGCTCGACCATAGGCGAGCCCCACGACCCCCACGTGCGGCCTTCGAGGACGGTGTCGGTGAACCCGAGGTCGGGTATCAGCCGCGGGGGCATGACGGGGAACAGCGCGAAGCAGGCGAGGCCGGCCAGGTTGAGCATGACGAAGGCGTTGCGGGCCGTCCGGTACCGCTCGGGATGGCGGAGGAATAACCACGTCAGCAGCGCCAGCGCGCTCGCGATGTAGGTGATCGCGTACTCGTAGTTGGCGAGGACGCGCAGCGCGGGCTGGTCCGCCAGCCAGCCGTTGAGGGCCGGCTCGATGTCGATGTGCAGCGCTCGCTCGAACCGGTACAGCATCTCCCCGTGGGCGCGGGCCGCCCCCTGCCTGGACTGCTCCGGCAGCATCGTGACCAGGGAGTACACCGCGAAGAGCGCCAGGCCGAGCAGCAGCTCGTTCCTGGCGCGGGGCCTGTGGCCGGTGGCGTCCGGTGTGCGGGCCGCCTCTCGCGCGGTCACCGCCTCGTGTGTGCCCATCGTCCCCCTCGCACCAGGGAGGTACCCAAGATTCGCCAAAACAGACGGCAAGACCGGGTACCGGAGATCATGCCCGGTTCGCTCAGAGCGAAGCCTGCCCCGATCGGCGGAATCTGCGGGAACCATCTGGCTCATCCGTCCGTCTTCGATATATCGTTGTCGTATCGCGAGGGATCATAGGTAGATCTCAGAAGGTGGTGCAGAACATGGGACACATGCACGGGCACGGCCCCTGGGGCCGCGGCGACCTCCCGGGCTTCGGCGCGCTGTTCGGCGGCCCCGGCACACCGTTCGGCGGCGGCCCCGGCGGGTTCGGCGGCCCCGGCGGGTTCGGCCACGGCCCGCGTCCTCCATGGGCGCGCGGGCGCGGCGGGCCGTGGGGGCGCGGCGCCGGCGGCAGGGCGCGCAAGGGCAACGTCCGGGCGGCGATCCTCGTGCTGCTGGCCGAGGAGCCGCGCAACGGCTACCAGATCATCCAGGAGATCAACGAGCGCAGCGGCGGGGCGTGGAAGCCGAGCCCCGGCGCCGTCTACCCGGCCCTCCAGCAGCTCGCCGACGAGGGCCTGATCACCGGGGACGAGGCCGGCGGGCGCCGCACCCACCACCTCACCGACGAGGGCCGCGGCTACGTCGAGGAGAACGCCGACCGGCTCGCCGAGCCGTGGGCGGAGATGACGCCCGAGTTCGGCGAGGGCGTCCCCGAACTGTTCAAGCAGGCCGCGCAGACCGGGGCCGCGGTGATGCAGATCGTCCACTCCGGCTCGCCCGCCCAGGTCGCGCAGGCGAAGGACGTCCTGGCGGAGACCCGGCGCAGCCTGTACCGCATCCTGGCCGACGACCTGGACGACCCGGGGCCGGCGGCCGCCGACGACGAGGAGTAGACATGGCACGCCAAGACGAGATCCGCATCGGCGACGCCGAGCGCGACGCCGTCATGGTCGCCCTGCACGACCACTTCGCCGAGGGACGCCTGGACCACGGCGAACTGGACGAGCGGCTCGACGCCGTCCTGTCCGCCAAGACGCGCGGCGACCTGCGCACCCTGGTCAAGGACCTGCCGTCCCCGACCGGCCTGCCCGAACCGGAGAAGGCGCCGGCCCTCGGCGCACCCGTGATGTTCGGTGCCCCAGGGCATCCGGCGTGGCAGCACCGGCAGCACCGGCGCGGCCACATGGCCCGCCACCACGGCCGCGGCCCGCGCTTCCCCGCGTTCCCGCTCATGCTCGGGGTGTTCCTGGTACTGACCTTCACGATCGGTCCGGGCACGGGCTTCCTGGCCGTCCTGCAGATCGCGATGGTCATCTGGATCATCCGCGCCATCGGCCTGGCCGTCCGAGCGCGCCACTCCCCCCACCCCTGAACCCGCACTGGCCCCACGACCCGCGCCCCCGGACTCACGGGCCGGTACGGCTAGTGCAGGTCGCCGTCTAGTGCAGGTCGGCGTCGCGGGCGATCAGGCCGGCCTGGGTGCGGTTCGCGCAGCCGAGCTTGTCCAGGACGCGGGAGACGTGGCCCTTGACGGTCGCCTCGCTGAGGTGGAGGCGGCGCGCGATCTGCGCGTTGGTCAGCCCCTCGCCGAGGCGGGCCAGCACCTGCGCCTCCCGTCCGGTGAGGCCGCCGAGGAGAGCGCGCGTCCGGTCCCGGTCGGACGCGCGTGCGGTGGCCGTGCCGAGCAGCCGCGCGGTCGCGGCGGCCGACATCACCGTGTGCCCGTCGGCCGCGACCCTGATCAGGCGCACCAGGTCCTCGGGCGGCGTCGACTTCAGCAGGAACCCGGCGGCGCCCGCGCGCAGCGCCCGGACCACGTACTCGTCGGCGTCGAACGTGGTCAGCGCGACGACGACGGGCGGCAGCCGCAGCGCGGCGATCCGCTCGATGGCGGCGAGGCCGTCCACGCCCGGCATGCGCAGGTCCATGAGCACGACGTGCGGGCGGTACCGGACGACGGCCTCGACGCCGGCGGCCCCGTCGTGCGCCTCCCCGACCACCCGGACGTCGCCGGCCGCGCCGATGATCGTGCGCAGGTGCGCGCACACCATCGGCTCGTCGTCCACCAGGAGCACCGTGATCATGAGGCGGGCCCGGCCACCGGGACGTAGGCGGGCAGGGACGCCCGCACGCGGAAGCCGCCCTCGTGCGGGCCGGCGGTGAACGTCCCGCCGATCAGCTCGACGCGTTCGCGGAGGCCGGCGAGGCCCGTCCCGGACCCGCTGGCGGCCAGTTCGGCGTCCGGCTGGCGCACCGGCGCCGCGTTGCGCACGCTGAGGGCCACCCCGCCGGTGCCGTAGCGGACGTCCACGTGGACGGCGGCGCCCGGTGCGTGCTTGCGCGCGTTCGTCAGCGCCTCCTGGACGATCCGGTACGCGGTCCGTCCGACGGCGGGCGACGCGGACGGCGGGTCGCCGTGCTCCGCCAGCTCGACCGGGACGCCGACCGCGGCCGACTCCGCCACCAGCGCGGACAGGTCGGGCAGCGGTTCCGCGGGCGCGTCCCCCGGGTCGCGCCGCAGCAGGCCGATCACGTCGCGCAGCTCTTCGAGGGCCTGGCAGCCGGTGCCGCGCAGTTCCTCGGCCGCCGCGCGGGTCGGCTCGTCCGGCGCCCGGACGCGCAGCGCCCCGGCCTGCAGCACCATCAGCGTCACCCGGTGCGCGACGACGTCGTGCATCTCGGCGGCGAGCCGGGCGCGCTCCTGCGCGCGGGCCCGCTCGGCGAGCAGATGCCGCTCCCGCTCGGCCCGCTCGGCGCGCTCGGTGAGGGCCTGCAGGACGCGGCGGCGCGCGGCGGCGTACAGGCCGAGCAGCGCCCCGCCGGCCACCACGGCCACGCTGCGGAAGATCATCGCGTCGACGCTGCCGGTCTGCGCGGCCGTGAAGTGCCGCATGGCCGCGTCGGGGAGCACGTCGCCCATGGCGCCGATCGGGACGAGCAGCGCGGCGACGGGCAGCGCGCGGACCCAGGCCGGGCGGCCGCCGTCGCGGGGGAACGCCAGCACGGCGTACGCGGCGAGCGGCGCGGTCGGCGGCCACCACACCATCGGGGCGAGGCTGTGGTCGGCGTCCCCGCGCAGCAGCGTGCCGGGCGCCGCCAGCTCCACCAGCCAGACGAGGGCGGCGACCCCGGCGGTGATCCAGCCGACCGTCATCGGGGCGCGGCGCCGGAACGGCAGGGCGAGGACGGGCACCAGCAGGAGCATCGCCGCGCCGCCGCGCCCGCGGACGATCGTGTGCGGATCCGTGACGCTGAGCCAGGTGAAGACCGCTCCGGACAGCACGACGACGGCGTCCGCGACCCGGTCACGAGGGCGTCCGGGCGGAAGGATCCGCGCGAGACCGGACAGCCGTGAAGGCAGGGGCATGCGTCCTCGTCGTGAGGGGACGCCCTCCCGCTCCGCTCCGCTCATGCCATTACGGTACGCACCGGACCCGGGTCGGCCACCCCTACGAAAGTCGTGTGCCCGAGCCCGTTCGTAGGGTCCGGATGCGACGAACCGCGCTCACGGCGGAACGCCTCTCCCGGCTGGAATCGGCCACATGATGGTCAAGCGCCTTACTCGTGGGCGGACGCATCCCCGCACCCCGCCGTTGCTCCTGCGCACCCGGCAGCTGGTCAAGCTCGTACTGCGGGGGCTCACCGCGCACCGCGCCCGGCTGCTGCTGTCGACGGTCGCCGTGGTCGCGGGGGTCGCGTTCGTCGCCGGCACGCTGGTCTTCTCCGCAACCCTGGACCGCTCGCTGGACCGCGCGTTCGCCGATCTCGGCCGCGGCACGGACGTCGTCGTGCGGTCGCAGCGGGCGTTCGAACCGGGGCTGGGCGAGCGGGCGCCGGAACGTCCCGTCCCGGCGGCGGTGCTGGCGACCGTCCAGGGGGTGGACGGGGTCGCGAAGGCGCACGGGGTCGTCACGGGCTTCGCCGCCGTGGTCGACCGGCACGGCAAGATCGTCGGCGCCGAGCCGCAGACCGGGGTGGCCTGGCACGGCGACCCCGATCTGTCGCTGCCCCGGCTGGCCTCGGGCAGGCCGCCCGCGGCTCCCGACGAGGTCGCCGTCGATGTCACCACCGCGCGCCGCGCCGGCTACCGGATCGGCGACCGGGTGAGGGTCGCGCTGCTGTCCGGCGAGCGGACGTTCCGGCTCACCGGCCTGTTCGAGGTGGGCGACTCGGCGCTGAGCGACCAGCTCTCGATGACCGCGTTCGCGCCGCGCGCCGCACGGCGGCTGCTCTCCGACCGCCCGGGGACGTACGCGCGGATCGTCGTGCACGCGGACGACGGCGTCTCGCAGGAACGGCTCCGGGACGCGGTCGCGGCGGCGCTGCCGCCCGGGACGGAGGCGATCACCGGGCGCCGGGCCACGGCCGAGCAGGCGGCCCCGGTCGCCTCGATCCTGCGGCTGATCCGGACGTTCCTGCTGGTCTTCGCCGTCATCGCGGTGTTCGTCGGCTCGTTCATCATCTTCAACACCTTCGCGATGCTGGTGAGCGGACGGGTCGGGGAGCTGGCGCTGCTGCGCGCCGTCGGGGCGACGCGCGGGCAGGTGACGCGGTCGGTGCTCGGCGAGGCGGCCGGTGTCGGGCTGGCCGGGTCGGCGCTCGGCCTGGCGGCGGGCGTCGGCGTCGCGGCCGGGCTGGGCCGGATGATGACGGTCGCCACGGGCGGGGAGGCGCTGCCGTTCGGGACGCCGGTCGTGCCGCCCGCGGCGGTGCTCGCGTCGTTCGCCGTGGGGACGCTCGTCACGCTGGCCGCCGCGTTCGTCCCGGCGCGGCGCGCGGCGCGGATCCCGCCCGTGGCCGCGCTGCGCGAGGGGGCGGCCGCGCCGCGGCCGCTGCGGCGCCGGGCCGTCGGCGGCGGTGTCCTGCTCGCGGCGGGCGCCGGGCTCGTCGCGGCCGGTCTCGCCTCGGGCGGGCTCGGGCTGACCGGCGCGGGCGCGCTGGCGCTCATGGCGGGGACGGTCGTGGTGTCGCCGCTGCTGAGCCGCCCGGCGATCCGCGTGCTGGCGTGGCCGTTCGCGCGGTTCGGCGGGACCGCGGGCCGGATGGGCGGGCGGAACGCGCTGCGCGATCCCCGGCAGACGGCGGCGACCGCGTCCGCGCTGGTCATCGGGCTGGCGCTGATCGCGGCGGTGTCGGTGATCGTCCAGTCGATGGCGTCGTCGGCGGACCGGCAGCTCGACGCGGGCCTCACCGCCGACTACCGGGTCACCGGCCGCAGCCAGATCTCGCCCGTGGCGCCGGACGCCGTGCGCGCGGCGGCCGGCGCCGCCGGCGTGCGGTCGGCGATCCCGATCCGCACGGCCCGCTTCACGCTCGGCGGGTCCCTGCAGACGGCCGCGGCCGGCGCACCGGGTGAGCTGCTCGGCCATTTCCGGCTGCCGCTCCGGTCGGGGTCGGCGTCCGTCCACGGCGATGGGCTGCTCGTCGGGCGCAGCGTCGCGAAGGCGCGGGGCTGGACTATCGGCAGCACGGTCGCGGGCCGGTACAGGGACGGGGCGAGGCGGACGTTCCGCATCGCGGGGATCTATGCCGACCGGCCGTCCGTCACCCCGTCCGCGCCCAGCATGATCATCAACTGGGCGGACTACCGCGCGCACGCCCCGGACGCGCCCATCGACCGCATCGAGATCAACGCGCCGAGCGCGTCCCGGGCCGCGCTGGAGGCCGCACTCGCTCCGTGGCCCAACCTGGAACTCAAGGACCGCGCCCAGGTCAGGAAGGACGCCGCCGGGGACATCGGCCTCTTCCTCGACCTCGTCCTCGGGCTGCTGGTCCTGTCGGTGCTCATCGCCGCGCTCGGCATCGTCAACACGCTCGCGCTCGCGGTGACGGAGCGGACCCGGGAGATCGGGCTGCTCCGCGCCGTCGGCATGGAGCGCCGCCGGCTCCGCCGGATGATCCGCTGCGAGGCGGTCGTCGTCTCGCTGTTCGGCGCGGTGCTCGGCGTGGCCGCCGGGACCGCGCTCGGGATCGTCGTCCAGCACGCGTTGGCGCAGGGGGACGGCGGCATGGAGGTGCTCGCGGTCCCCTACGGGCGGCTGGCGGTGTGCGTCGCGGCGGCCGCGCCGATCGGCGTGGTCGCCGCCGCGTGGCCGGCCCGCCGCGCCGCCCGGATGAACGTCCTGCAGGCGATCGCGGCGCAATAGCGGCGGAGTGGCCGAGTAGCGCCGGAGTGGCGGCGGGGCGGCTACGCCGCCGAGCGGGCGCAGCGGTCGGGGACGGCGTCGTGGAGGGCCCGCAGGCCGCGCACGATCAGCGGGTTGTCCCGGCTGCCGCGCCGCACGCAGGTCAGCACCCGCCGCCGCGGGACGGCGTCCCCGGTCAGCGGGACCCGGACGACCGGCTGGTCGTCCGGCCCGCCCGCCAGCCGCGGCACGAGCGACACGCCGAGACCGTTCGCGACCAGCGCCCAGATCACCGACCAGGTGGTGGCGTGGTGCGCGAACCGCGGCGTGAACCCGGCGGCGCCGCAGTACGCCAGCACCTGCTGGTGGTGGGCGCAGACCTCGGGCTCGACGCTGATCCACGCCTCGGCCGCCGCGTGCTCCAGCCGGACGCCGTGCCGGTCCGCGAGCGGGTGCCCGGCCGGGACGATGAGGTCGTACGCCTCCTCCAGCAGCGGCTCCCGGTCGAAGCGCGGATCGCCGGGCGGCGGCGCGTCCGGGGTGGGCTCGATGACCGCGATGTCGGTCTCACCGGCGGCGAGGAGCCCCATCGCCACGTCGGTGTCGCATTCGCGGACCTCGACGCGGAGGCCGGGGTCGGCGCGCAGCAGGGCGCCCGCGGCGGGGGCGACGAGCCCGCCGACCGCCGTCGTGAACCCGCACATGCGCAGCGGTCCGGCGGCCCCGGCGCGGTGCGACTCCAGGTCGGCGAGGGCCTCCTCCCACTTGGCGAGCAGCCCGTCGGCGTGCTCGATCAGCAGGTGCGCGGCCGGGGTGAGCCGCACCTTGCGGCCCTGCGGCTCCAGCAGCGGCACCTTCAGCTCCCGCGCCAGCTCGCGCAGCTGGTGGGAGACCGCCGACGGCGTGAGGTGCAGCGCCTCCGCCGCGGACGTGACCGTCCCGTACTGGTGGACGAGCCGGAGCATGTGCAGCCGCCGCAGATCAATCATGCAACCATATTGCACGATCTAATGAGGAAATCTGAAATAGACGCCAACGTTCGACCGGCGGCAGACTGCCGTACATGAACGAGAACACGCTTGTCTCCCGGCATCTCACCAGCGACGGCGTCGTCGTCTGGACCCGCTGCTCCTGCGGCCGCCTGCGGATGGACCTCATCCCGCACGGGCGCGCCGCCGGGCTGACCGCCGGCCCCTGCCCGCACGGCCCTAGCCGAGGGTGACCTCGTAGTGGAGGGTCCGGTAGTGCTTCATCCTGTGCAGGAGCGGCACCGCGAAGCCCTGCTGCAACGGGTGCTTGCGGGCCAGCAGCCGGCGGATCGGCCGCGACTCGTCCTCGGTGAGCAGGCGGACCCGGCCGTGCACCGCCGGGCCGGTGGTCCTGCCCCGGTAGGTGCTCGGCGCGAGTTCCACCTCGGGATTGCGCGCCAGCCGCTTCGTCTTGAACGCCTTGTCGTAGGTGCGGAAGTAGGCGTGGCCGCCGAGGACGACGACGTTGACGGGTGTCCCGACCGGCGTCCCGTCCTTGCGGTAGGACGTCAGCAGGACGGTCCGCTGCTTCCTCAGGCTCTCAAGTGTCGATGTGGTGTCCATATCCAGGAGACGGGATACCCGTCCAGGACGTGACATCACCGCAGGGCGGCGGCTTCGGCGGCGAGTTGGCGGATGCGGTCCCAGTCGCCGCCGCGGACAGCGTCCGCCGGGGTCAGCCAGGAGCCGCCGACGCAACCGACGTTCGGCAGCGCGAGGTAGTCGGCGGCGTTCCGCTGGCCGACCCCGCCGGTCGGGCAGAACCGGACCTGCGGCAGCGGGCCGGCGAGCGACTTCAGGTAGGCGGTGCCGCCGGCGGCCTCGGCCGGGAAGAACTTCATCGCCGTGATCCCGCCCTCCAGCAGCGCGATCGCCTCCGACGCGGTCGCGACGCCCGGCAGGAAGGGCAGCCCGGTCGCGACCATCGCCGCCTGGAGCCGGGGCGTGCAGCCGGGGCTGACCAGGAACCGGGCCCCGGCGGCGGCGGACCGCTCCGCGTCCTCGGGCCGGACGACCGTCCCGGCGCCGATCACCGCGTCCGGGACCTCGGCGGCGATCCGGGTGATCGCCTCCAGCGCGGCCGGGGTGCGCAGCGTCACCTCGATCACCGGGAGCCCGCCGTCGACGAGGGCGCGGGCGAGCGGGACGGCGGCCCCGGCGTCCTCCAGCACCACGACGGGGACGACGGGCGCGAGGTCGAACAGGTCTTCGGCGATCATGCGGGCTCCATGTCGGGCAGGCTCTGCGCGAGCCGGACGGCGGCGCCGACCAGGGCCGGGCCGGGGTGGACGATGAGGGCGGTCGGGATGGCGCGCATGTAGTCCTCGACGGGAGGCTTCCCCTCGAAGCGGGCGCGGAACGAGCTGTCGCGCAGAACGTCCACGATGCGCGGCAGGATCCCGCCGCCGAGGTAGACGCCGCCGCGGGCGCCGAGCGTGAGGGCGGCGTTGCCGGCGAGCGACCCGAGCAGCCCGCAGAACATGCGCAGCGCCTCGTCGCAGCGCGGGTCGTCGCGGCGCTCGCCGATCTGCTTCGCCGTGAGCTCCTCGCCGGGGTCGCCGTCGAGCGTCCCCAGGTACCGGTGGATGCGGGTCAGGCCGGCGCCGGAGAGCAGGTACTCGGCGGTCGCCGCGCCCTTCTCGGCGCGCAGCAGACGCGTCACCTCGATCTCCCGGTCGGTCGCCGCCGGGACGTCGACCTGGCCGCCCTCGCCGGGCACCGGCACCCAGCCGGACGGCGTCGGGACGAGGCCCGCGACGCCGAGACCCGTGCCGGGGCCGACCACCGCGAGCGGCGCGCCGGCGGCCGGAACCCGGTCGCCGATGGGGATCAGGTCGTCCGCGCCGAGGCGCGGGAGGGCGTAGGCGAGGGCCTCGAAGTCGTTGATGATGTCGAGGTGCGGCAGGCCGAGATGGGCGCGCACCGCGTCGAGCGTGCCCTTCGGCCAGCCCGCGTTGGTCAGGTGGTACGTCCCGCCGCCGACCGGGCCCGCCACGGCGAGGCAGGCCGCCGACGGGCGCACGCCGGCCCCGGCCACGTACGCGGCGGCGGCCTCGGCGAGGCCGGGATAGTCGCGGGTGGGCAGCGACCTGACGTCGGACGGGACGCCGTCCGGGCCGTCCACCAGCGCGAACCGGGCGTTGGTCCCGCCGACGTCGGCGACCAGCCACGCCCCGCTCATGCGAAGACCCCCGCGCCGCGCTCGGCGGGGCCGACCGCGTCGCGGAAGACCCGGAACAGTTCGCGGCCCGTGCCGTAGGTCTGCTCGGGCGCGTGCACGGCGGGCTCGCGCGCGGCGAACTCCTCGTCCGGGACGAGGACCTCCAGGACGCCGGTGCCGGCGTCGAGGCGGACGACGTCCCCGTCCCGGACGCGGGCGAGCGGCCCGCCGGCCGCCGCCTCCGGTGACACGTGGATCGCGGCGGGCACCGCCCCAGAGGCGCCCGACATACGACCGTCCGTGACCAGCGCGACGCGGTGGCCGCGGTCCTGCAGGACCGACAGCGGCGGGGTGAGCCGGTGCAGTTCCGGCATCCCGTTCGCGCGGGGGCCCTGGTTGCGGACGACGGCCACGACGTCCCGGTCCAGCTCCCCGGCGGCGAACGCCTCCTGGAGCCGCTCCTGCGAGTCGAACACCCGGGCGGGGGCCTCGATCAGCCGGTGCTCCGGCTTCACCGCCGACACCTTGATGACCGCCCGTCCGAGGTTGCCGCGCAGGGTGCGCAGCCCGCCGTGCGTGTCGAACGGCTCCGCGACGGGGCGCAGGACGCCCGTGTCGCCCGACTCGCCGACGGTGTTCCGCCATTCGGCCTTGCCGTCGACGAACTCGGGAACCTTCCGGTACTCGGCGAGGGTGGCGCCGCCGACCGTCCGCGCGTCCTCGTGCAGGAGCCCCGCGTCGATCAGCTCGCCGATGAGGAACGCGGTGCCGCCCGCGGCGTGGAAGTGGTTCACGTCGGCGGTGCCGTTCGGGTAGAGGCGGGTGAGCAGCGGCGTCACCTCGGACAGTTCGTCGAAGTCGTCCCAGGTCAGCTCGATGCCCGCCGCCGCGGCCATGGCGACCAGGTGCAGCGTGTGGTTCGTCGAGCCGCCCGTGGCGAGCAGGGCGACGATGCCGTTCACGAACGCGCGCTCGTCCAGCAGTTCGCCGATCGGCGTGTAGTCGTCCGCCAGGTTCGTCAGCTTCAGGACGCGGCGCCCGGCCGCCTCGGTCAGGGCGTCCCGCAGCTTCGTGCCCGGCGGGACGAAGCTGGCCCCCGGCAGGTGCAGGCCCATGACCTCCATGAGCATCTGGTTGGAGTTCGCCGTCCCGTAGAAGGTGCAGGTGCCGGGCGAGTGGTAGGACGCGGCCTCGGCGGCCAGGAGCTGGTCGCGGCCGATCTCCCCGGCCGCGAACCGCTTGCGGACCTGCGCCTTCTCGCCGTTCGGCAGCCCGGACGCCATCGGCCCGGCCGGCACCAGGATCACCGGCAGGTGCCCGAACGACAGCGCGCCGATCACCAGCCCGGGGACGATCTTGTCGCAGACGCCCAGCAGCAGCGCGCCGTCGAACATGTCGTGGGACAGCGCCACGGCCGTCGCCATCGCGATGACGTCCCGGCTGAACAGCGACATCTCCATGCCGGCGCGGCCCTGCGTGATGCCGTCGCACATCGCGGGCACGCCCCCGGCGAACTGCGCCGTCCCGCCGGCCGACCGGATCGCGCCCTTCAGGATGTCGGGGTAGTCCTGCAGCGGCTGGTGCGCCGAGAGCATGTCGTTGTAGGACGACACGATCGCGATGTTCGGCGTGACGTCGCCCCTGAGCCACAGCTTGTCCTGGACGCCGCAGGCGGCGAAGCCGTGCGCGAGGTTCGCGCAGCCCATGCCGGTGCGCACCGGGCCCTCCGTCCGGGCGTCGCGGATCCGGCTCAGGTAGGCGCCGCGCGTTCCGGCGCTCCGCTCGACGACGCGCCGGGTCACTGCCTCCAGCGCGGGATGTACGGCCATTGGACGCTCCAGTCCAGGGGGAATCTCTCGGTCAGCAAGTTACCGAGACATAGGTCATCCCTACAAGCCCACTTATGAACTTTGGATGACAAAAGTCCGTACCTTGCGCCAACTAGACGCCTCAATCGGTGCCATGCTTGACTAGCCTGATGCCCCGCCCAGTGACCCGGCCCTCCACGGCCGGCGACATGCTGAGCCTGATCCGCGAGGACGGCGTCGCCACCCGCGCCGACCTGGGCCGCATCACCGGCCTGTCGCGTCCCGCGGTGGCGTCGCGCGTGGCCGCCCTCATCTCCCGCGGCCTCGTGGTGGAGCACACCACCGGGCCGTCGACCGGCGGACGCCCCCCGGCCCGCCTGGAGTTCAACGCCGCCGGCGGGACGGTCCTCGTCGCGAACCTCGGCCAGTCCCGCGGCCAGCTCGCGGTGTGCGACCTGGCCGGCACGGTCCTCGCCCGCGCGGACGGCCCGCCGGCCGAGACGTCCCCGGGCAAGACGCTCCCCCGCCTCATCGACGAGTGGACGTCGCTGCTCGCCTCCGCCGGCATCGCCGAGTCCTCGGTCCGCGGCGTCGGCCTGGGCGTCCCCGACGCCGTCGAGCACGCCGCCGGACGGTGGGACGCCGTCGAGATCGCCGCCCCCGTCGCCGACCGCTTCGGCGTCCCCGCCTACCTCGACAACGAGGTGAACGCCGCCGCCCTCGGCGAGCACCAGGCCCACCCCGGCGTGGACGACCTCCTGTTCGTCAAGGTCTCCACCGGCATCGGCGCGGGCGTCATCGCCGGCGGCCGCATCCAGCGCGGTGCCCTGGGCGCGGCGGGCGAGATCGGCCACATCCCCGTGCCGTCCCCGCACGAGGCCCCGTGCCGCTGCGGCAACGTCAACTGCGTCGAGGCCATCGCGGGCGGCACCGCGCTGCTGGCCCGCTCACCGGCGGACGACCTGCCCGGCCTCGCCGCCCTGGCCCGCTCCGGCGACCCGGCGACCGTCGCCCTCCTGCGCGACGCGGGCCGCCGCATCGGCGAGGTCGTCGCGACCGCCGTCAACCTCCTGAACCCGGCGGTGGTGGTCCTCGGCGGCGACCTGGTGGGCGCCGACGAACCCCTGATCGCGGGCCTCCGCGAAGTCGTCTACCAGCGCTCCACGGCCCTGGCGACCCGCACCCTCCGCATCGAGCCGAGCCGCCTGGGCGAACGAGCCGGCCTGACGGGCTGCGCGGCCATGGTCCTGGACAACGTCCTCTCCCCCGAAGCCGTCGACGCGTCCGCGAGCTGACACCCCCGGCTAGCACATCCGGGCGGCGGCTCGCCAGGGGGCTTCATGACTGCCATCGGCCATGACCGAGGTCGAAACTTATTCGACACCGAATTGGCAAAGTCGCCGACGATCCATGGCATGGACAGGACAGGCGAACCGCCGTCTTCGCGCCGCCAAATCCGTGCAAATGGTGCATCAGTCACACGAGTCACACGGACCAGGACCAGCGGGTGACACTTCACTACCGGCCCGGCGGAGATTCTGCCCGGATATCCGCTCTGGCGTTCATGGGAGATTCATGGCTAACGTGTCCTCGTTCGCCGGAAACCCTCGGGAACCCGCCGGACGCCATTGCACGGTAAAGGCAGAGAAGGTCGCACGGCGCGGGCATTCCTCCGGCCGGCGGGATGAAAAGAGAGCGACGAGACAGCATGGCGGACTTCCATTTCAGCGTACTCTCCGGGGCGGCCCCCGCGGAGAGCGACGACACCCGCCTGGCCGATGTCCTCGACCGGTCGATGGCCGCGGCGCGGGACGCGGCGGACGACGCCGCGGACGACGCCGCGCGGGAGCCGCGGCACTGGCGGGCGACCCGTGCCGGTATGTGGTGCCATGTGGTCCCCGAGGGCGGCGAGTGCCCAGCTCAGGGATGGAAGCTGCACGTCTCGGCGACCCCCGCCTCGGCGGCGGAGGTGCTCGCCCGCTCGCTGCGGGTGCTGCTGGCGGCGAGTTCGGCCTTCAAGTTCGCCGCCACCCACGACCACGTCGCGGCACTGAACGCGCGCAACACCTCCCGCGGCCATTCGGGAAAGTTCATCACCGTCTACCCGGTGAGCGACGAGGAGGCCGTCCGGCTGGCGCTGGAACTGCACGGGGCGACGGCCGGCCTGCCCGGCCCGCGCATTCTGTCGGACCGCCCCTACGCGCCTGGGAGCCTCGTCCATTACCGTTACGGCGCGTTCATCGAAGAGCGCCGCATCACCAACGACGGATTCTACGCGTGGACGATTCTCGATCCGGACGGAAACCCCGTCGAGGATCAGCGCATCGGGAGGTACACACCTCCGCCCTGGGTGTCCTGCCCCTTTCCCGAGCACCGGTCGCGCGGGCCCGAGCGCGATGGGAACACCCCCGAAGGCGACCGGAACGAGATTCTGATCGGGACGCGTTTCGCGGTCAGGGAGGCGATCCGGCACACCAACAAAGGCGGCGTCTACCGCGCCCTGGACACCGAGACCGGTGAGCCCGTCGTGCTGAAAGAGGCGCGCCCGCACGTGGCCGCCGGCGAGAACGGCAGGGACGCCCGCGACCTCCTGCGCGCCGAGGCCCGCGCGCTGGAGGCGGTGGCGGGCCGCGGACTCGCACCGCGGCCGGTCCGGCTGTTCGCCCAGAGCGGCCACCTGTTCCTGGCGGAGGAGATGGTCCCGGGAACCACGCTGGGGCAGTGGACGGTGGACCTGATCGGCGAGCGCGGCTGGGGCCCGCATCTCGCCCCCGCGCTGGCGGCGGCCGCCCGGCTCGCCGAACTGATGGTGGACGCGCACGCCACCGGGCTCATCGTGCGCGACTTCACCCCGAACAACATCATGATCCGCCCGGACGGCACCCCCGTCCTCATCGATCTGGAACTGGCCGTCACCGCCGGAGCGCCGGACGACGTCCCGCTGCGCGCGGGGACGCCCGGCTTCGCGGCGCCCGAGCAGATGGACGGCGCGGAGCCCGACCCCGCCGCGGACCGCTTCGCCCTGGGCGCGACCCTCTGCCACCTGCTCACCGGCGGCCCGCCCTACCTGCTGGAGGAGCATCCCGCCGCGCGGCCGGTGACCGAGCGCCTCGCGGAGTGGCTGACCGCGCGCACCCAGGGCCTGGACCTGCCCGCCCCGGTGATCCCGCTGCTCCTCGGCCTGATGGCCGACGAACCCGCGCAACGCTGGAGCCCGGAGCGGGCGCGCGAGATACTCGCGGCGGCGGGCCGCGGCGGGGCCTCCCCGGCGCCCGCCCCCGGCACCTCCCCGGCGCCGGCCCCCGGCACCACGCCGGCGGATCCGCCCGCGCGCCCGCGGCTGCGGTCCGGCTGGCTGCGCAGGCAGGCCCGGCAGGCCGCGCTGGGCATCACCGACCACCTCCTCGACGCCATGGACGCCACCGGGGCCTCGGACACGCTGTGGCCCGCGTCCTGCGTGCACGGGGCACCGGATCCGTGCAGCCTCCAGCACGGTGCGGCCGGCCCGCTGGGCGCGCTGGTCCGCTGCTACGAACTGACCGGCGACCGCCGCCTCACGGACCCGATCGCCCGCACCGCCCAATGGATCACCACCCGGCTGGAGGACGGCACGCCGCGGCCGGCCGGGCTCTACTTCGGCACCGCCGGGGCGGCATGGGCGGTGCTGGACGCGGGCCTCGCCCTGGACGACGCCGCTCTCGTCGACGCCGCCCTGGCCGTGGCCGACCGGCTCCCCACGGCGGTCGCCGCCCCCGACGTCACCCACGGGACGTCCGGGATCGGGCTGACCGCCCTGCACCTGTGGATGCGCACCGGGCAGGCCCGGTACGCCGAGCGCGCCGTCGCCGCCGCCGACGCGCTGGCGGCCACGGTCGAGGACCGGTCCGGCAGGCTCTCCTGGAGCACCCCGGCGCAGCACGAGTCGAAGCTCGCCGGGCGGCGGTACTACGGGTTCGCGCACGGCATCGCCGGGGTGGGGTGCTTCCTGGCCGCGTGCGCGCGGGCGGCCGGCCGCGCCGACCTGCTCGCACTGGCCGCCGCGACCGGGGAGAACCTGCTGGACGAGGCGTCCGGCACGCAGGGGGCGATGTGGGGGGCCGGTCCCGGCGACGCGCCGACGGCACCGTACTGGTGCCACGGCGCCGCCGGGATCGGGGGCTTCCTCGTGCGGCTGGGCGACGCCACCGGGGACGCGCGGTTCACCCGGGGCGCGGAACGGGCCGCCCGGTCGGTGCTGGAGCACCGCTGGCGCGCGCCGCTCGGGCAGTGCCACGGGCTCGCCGGCAACGGGGACTTCCTGCTCGACATGGCGGCGTTCACCGGCGACGGCGAGTACCGGCACGCCGCCTGGCGGCTCGCCCGGATCGTCCTCGCCAACCGGGCGCGGCGCGGCCGCCGCTCGGTGTTCCCCGACGAGTTCGGGCAGGTCTCGGTGACCTGGGGGGACGGGATGAGCGGCATCCTGGGCTTCCTGCTGCGAGCGCTGTACGGCACACCACGGCTATGGACGGCCGACATCCCCACCCGCCTCGCCGGCAGCGCAGCGGGGGCGGCTGCCGGGGCGGAGGGCGGCGCGGCGCACGCTGCCGGAGGCGCGGCCGGCAGCGCAGCGGGGGCGGCTGCTGGGGCGGAGTGTGCGTCATGACCGCGCCCATGCGCGAGGCGGTCCTGCGGGGGCTGCCGCCGGTGCCGACGCGGTTCGGGTTCGCGTTCTCCGGCGGGGGCGGCTGGGGCGCCTGCCTGCGCGCCGCCGGGGACGAGGTGGGGCTGGAGAGGTGGGAGCTGGCGCGTCCCGTACCGCTCCGGAGCACGCTCACCGGCGACGCCGCGGCGCGCGCGGCGGACGGCCCCGGCCTGGACCGGCGCTGCGGAGTGCTGCCGCTGGACGACGGCCGCGTCCTCGTCCTGCGGCCCGCGACGGGCGCGCACGGGGAGCCGGCCGGGCACGGGACCGTCCTCGCGGCGGAGCCGGCCGGCGGCGGGCTGCGGCTCACGCGTTCGTGGCCGGTGCCGGCGATGCTCGCCGGGTTCCTGCTGGCGGCGCCCGGCCCGGCCGGCACCATCGTGCTCGTCACCGTCGAGGACGAGCGGCACTCGCGGATCTGGTGGCTGCACTGGAACCTGCCGGCCCCGGAGGCGGTCGTGCGGATCCCGGGCGTGCTGGCGGGCGGCGTCTGGGTCGACGGCGGGCGGACCCTCGCCCTCGACCGCACCACCGCCGCGCACCGCACCGAAGGCATCGCGGTCGATCTGCGCGACCGGTCGTGGCGGCGGGTCTGGTCGGTCTCCGACACCACGACCGACCGCATCGCGGCCTTCAGCCCGCGCTCCGGCGTCCTCGCCGTCACCACGACCGCGCCGGGGGCGCAGCAGCCCGGCACCGCGCGGATCGGGCTGCGGTTCCCCGGCGGCGGGCCCGTGCGGTTCCCCGAGGCGCTCAGCCGCCCCGAGCGCGCCCGGGCACCGCTGACCTTCGACGCCGCCGGGCGGAACCTGCTCGTCCGGGAGACCTGGGGCGCCGCGGAGCGGCTCGCCGTCTACACGGCGGGACGCGAGCGCCTCACCCCGGTGCCGGGTCCGCCGGGAATGCTGTGGCCGCCCGCGCACTGGGCGGAGGACGGGCGGATCCACCTGCGCTACGCCGCGCCGAACCGGCCGCCCACCCTGGCGACCGCGCCCCGCGCGCCCGGCGACGGCTGGTGGCTGGCGCCCGACCCGCCCCCGGACGCCGCGTGCGCGGACACGGGCTCCGCATGCGCGGACGCCGGCTGGGCGGACGCCGGCACCGCGGAGCTGCCCGGCCCGGCCGGGCGGATCGAGACGATCGTCTACGGCGGCCCCGGCTGGCGGCGCGCCCGGCGCCTGGTGATCGCCCTGCACGGCGGCCCGCTGGCGTCCTGGCGGCTGGACTTCGAGCCGCTCTTCCAGCACCTGGCCGCCGCCGGCATCGCCGTCGCGGCGCCCAACCAGCGGGGCAGCACCGGCTACGGCGCGGCGCACCTGCGGCCGGTCATCGGCGACTGGGGCGGCGCCGACCTCGACGACATCGTCCACCTGGCCGGGGAGATCGGGCGCGACCGCGCCGCCGCGGGACTGCCCCGCCCCGTCGTGCTCGGCGGCAGCTACGGCGGCTTCCTGGCGCTGCTCGCGTCCTGCCGCGCCCCGCGGCTGTGGTCGGGCTGCGTCGCGCTGGCGCCGTTCACCTCGGCGGCCGGGCTGCACGGCGGCGCGTCCGGCGCCGTCCGGGAGCGCGTGTCGCGGCTGAGCGGCTGCGCCGCGCCCGGCGGGACCGCGGACGGGCGCGACGTGCTGCGCGCCTGCGCCGCGCTCACCGCGCCGCTGCTGATCGCCCACGGCGTCCGGGACGAGGTCGTCCCGGTCGCGCAGTCCAGGGCCCTGCGCGCCCGCCTCCTCGAACTAGGCAGGACCGAGGGAGTCGACTTCGACTACCTGGAGGCCGACGACGACCACAACGGCGTCGTCCAGGCCTGGTCCCCGGTCCTGCGTGAAGCGGTGGTCCGCTTCTGCCTCGCGGCGGATCGGACCTCCCTACCAGACCAGGAAAGGAGGTGACATCACATGGACGCGTTCGAAGGCGACCTCGTGGCCGCTCTGCAGGAGCTGCCGGAGACGGACCCCGTCGAGATCGAGGGGATCCAGCTCAGCGGCACCTGCGCGTGCGCCGGCCTGCTCACGCTGCTGAACTCGGTGTGCGTCGGCATCTCGTGCGCCTGATCCGCACCATCCCATGCGGCCCCCGGGAACCCTGAACCAGCCCGGACCGCAGAACCCCGGTCACGGGCCGGCGCGAGCCGGTCCGTGACCGGACCCTTCCCGCGAGTGTAGATGACGCACGCCGACGACGGACGGAGCCGACGAGGGTGGTCCGGACAGCAGCGGAGCCCGGCACGCCCGCCGCCCTGCGCGCCGCGGGCAGGCGCCGGCTGCGCGAGGCCGCGGGCCGGTTCCGGCTGCGGCTGTCCCTGCTGGCGGCGCTCACCGCGGTCCGCGTCGCCGCGACCGTCGCCACGCCGCTCATGCTCGCCGGGGCCGTCGACGCCGCCCGCGCCCAGGAGGATCTCGGCACGGCCACGGCGCGGCTGGCGGCCGTCCTGGCCGCGGCGGTCCTCGCCGACACCGGCGAGGACGTGCTCGGCGCGTACTGCGGCAGCGACATCACCGCCTGGCTCCGGCACCGCCTGCTGCGCCGGGTGCTGGCGCTCGGCCCGGCCGGGCAGCGGCGCTTCCCCACCGGGGACGTGCTCGCCCGGCTCACCGAGAGCGCCTCCGGCCCCGCGGCCTTCCCCGTCCTGCTGCTGACCGCCGCGGCCGGCGTCGCGACCACCGCGGGCGCGGCGGTCGCGCTGGCCATGATCGACTGGTGGCTCGCCGCCGCGTTCGCGGCCGGGATGCCGCCGCTCGTCGTGGCGCTGCGCGTCTTCGTCGTCCGGGCCACCGAGCCGTTCGCGCGCTACCAGGCGTGCCAGGCCGCGATCGCGACCCGGCTGCTGGACGCCCGGCAGGGCATCCGGACGATCCGGGCGAGCGGCACCGCGGCGGCCGAGGTCCGCCGCGTCCTCGCGCCGCTGCCCGGACTGCGCCGCGCCGGCCGGGAGACGTGGACGGCGCAGGGCCGGGTGAGCCGGCGCCTCGCGCTGCTCGCCCCGCTCACCCAGGTGCTGGTGGTCGGCGTCGCCGGGATCCGGCTGTCCACCGGCGACATCACCACCGGGCAGCTCGTGGCGAGCGTGTCCTACGCCGCCATGGCCGTCGCGTCGGCGTCCCTGTTCGACACCGTGGTCGCGCTGCTGAACTGCCAGGTCGGCGCCGGCCGGATCGACGAGATCCTGGCGGCCGCCCCGGCGGTGCGGGCCCCCGCCCGCCCGGTGCCGCTGCCGGACGGGCCCGGCCGGCTCCGGCTGCGCGGCGTCACCGTCCGGACCGGCGGCCGGACCGTCCTGGACCGCCTCGACCTCGACGTGCCGCCCGGCGCCTCCGTCGCGGTCGCCGGCGCCTCCGGGACGGGCAAGAGCGTGCTCGTGTCCCTGATCGGGCGGCTGCTCGACCCCGACGAGGGAACCGTCGAGCTCGACGGCGTCCCGGTCACCGCCGTCCCGCCGCACCGGCTCCGCCGCACGGTCGCCTACGCCTTCGAACGGCCCGCCCTCCTCGGCGCCACGGTGCACGACACGATCGCCTACGCGCACCCGGACGCGTCCCGCGCCGAGGTCCGCCGGGCCGCGCGAGCCGCCGACGCCGACGCCTTCATCCGGGCGCTGCCCGACGGATACGACACCCCGCTCGACCGCGCCCCGCTGTCCGGCGGCGAGCTGCAGCGCCTCGGCCTGGCCCGCGCCGCGCTCGGCGACGCCCGGGTCGTCGTGCTGGACGACGCCACCAGCAGCCTCGACACCGCCACGGAGCTGCGGGTGACCCTGGCGCTGCGGCGGGTCCTCGGGGGCCGCACCAGCCTGGTGGTGGCGCGCCGCCCGGCCACGGCCGCCCGCGCCGACCTGGTGGCCTGGCTCGACGGCGGCCGGGTGCGGGCCCTCGCCGCCCACGCCGACCTGTGGCCCGACCCGCGCTACCGCGCCGTGTTCGCCGCGCTTCCCGCGGCCGAGAAGGCCGGGCGCCCATGATCGCGCCACCCGCGGCACGGCTCCTGCACCGCCACATCCGCGGGCAGTGGCCGGCGCTGCGCCGCCTCGCCGCGTGGTCGGCGCTGGAGAGCCTGCCGGCGTTCGCCTCGGGACTGCTGCTGGCACGCGCCATCGACCACGGGTTCCTGTCCGGCCGCCCCCTCGCGGGGCTCGGCTGGCTCGCCGCCCTGGCCGCCCTGTACGCCCTCGGGGCGGTCGGGACCGGGCGCGTCTACCCGTGGCTCGCCGCGACCGTCGAACCGCTGCGCGACTCCCTGGTCCGGGAGGTGGTGACCGCCGCGCTGCGGCGCATGAGCGACGGGTCCGCGGACGCGGCGGGCGCCGGGGTCTCCCAGGTCACCGAGCAGGCCGAGGCCGTCCGGGCGCTGCTCGGCACGGCGCTGCGCAACGTCCGGCAGCTGCTGTCCGCGGGGGCCGCCGCCCTGCTCGGGCTGGCCCTGCTGGCGCCGCCGCTCGCGCTGGCGGCCGGCGTTTCGGTGGCGCTCGCGCTCGGCGTCTTCGCGGCCGCGGTGCGACCGCAGGTCCGCCGGTACCGGGCCGCCGTCCGGGAGGCGGAGCGGATCGGCGAGACCGCCGCCGTGATCGTGCACGGCGTCCGGGACGTCACCGCCTGCGCCGCCGAGGAGCGCGCCGCCGGCACCGTCGGCGCGGTGATCGACGCGCAGGCCGCGGCGCTGCGCGCGTACGCCCGGACCCGGCTCGTCCGGCTGCCCGTGCTGGTGCTCGGCGTGCACCTCCCGCTGCTCGCGCTGCTCGCGCTCTCCCCGTACCTGACCGCGCGGGGATTCACCGCCGGGGAGATCGCGGGGGCGGCCGGGTACCTCGTCACGGGGCTGCAGCCGGGCATGACCGTCCTCGTCGACGCGGGCGGCACCCTGCTGCTCGGCCTCGCGGTGATCCTCGGCCGGCTGGCCGGGGTCTGCGACCCGGGCGCCGCGACGGACCCGCCCGCCGAACCGGCGCCGTCCGGTGCGCCGCTCCGCTCCTTCGGCATCGAGGCGGCCCGGATCACCTTCGCCTACTCGCCGCACGCCGCCCCCGTCGTCCGGGACCTGTCCCTGTACGTCCCGGAGGGCACGCATCTGGCGGTGGTCGGTCCGAGCGGCACCGGCAAGTCCACGCTCGCGAACCTGCTCACCGGCCTGCTGCGGCCGCAGCGGGGGGGCGTCGCGCTCGGCGGCGTACCCCTGGGCCGCGTCGATCCAGGGCAGCTCCGGCGGGCCGTCGCGCTCATCCCGCAGGAGAGCTACGTGTTCGCCGGGACACTGCGCGACAACCTCGCCTATCTACGCCCGGACGCCACCACCGGGCACCTCGACGAGGCCGTGGACGCCGTCGGGCTGGCGGACACCGTCGACCGCCTCGGCGGCTACGACGCGGACCTGCCGCCGGGCGGCGCCGACCTCTCGCACGGCGAACGGCAGCTCATCACCCTCGCGCGCGCCTACCTGTCCCCGGCGCCGGTCCTCGTCCTGGACGAGGCGACCAGCCACCTCCAGCCGGCCGCCGAGGCCCGCGCCGAACTGGCCCTCGCCTCACGCGGCGGCACCCTCATCGTCATCGCGCACCGCATCAGCTCCGCCGAGCGCGCCCAGCGCGTCCTCCTCCTGGACGGCCCGGTCCCCGTCCACGGCACCCACGAGACCCTGCTCGACCGCAACCCCTTATACGCCGAACTCGTCGGCCACTGGCACACCTAATACTCCAGTTGTAGATCGCGATCTTGCTGGTCGGGGCTGGTCCGGGAACGGGTGCGGCCACCGGTGATCATCGGTGTGTGAAGACAGAAGATCAG